>DATHNG010000097.1:0-11802 GCA_035486275.1 Bacteroidia bacterium | reverse complement strand
AGTCGGCTAGTGAAACCATTTTACAGTCAATGTTCTTTAACTTAAAATCCATAGCCTTGTCGCCTACATTGTATCCCGTAGGCGCAAATGCTGTAGCAACAATAATAGTTGCCAGTAATGCTAATTTTCTCATTGGGTTTATTTGTTTTTGGTTTGTATTATACTGGTTAGACTCTCTTCTGTTAATTCTCCTTCGTGAAAATATAACTTTTTACCATGTTTATATAAAACAGTTGCCGGTATTGATCCAGTCCATGAGCTATCAACCTTATCTATCCAGTTATTCGGGTTACCTCCGTTTAACACTAAAACTTCAGATTTAAGGCTTTTGTTATCAGCGAATTGTTGCACTTTAGGTAGTTCTCGTACAGCATTCAGGCTCACAAATATCATTTTTACTTTTTTGCCTGAAAGTTTGCTGTAAACATTCTGAAAGTATGGTATTTCATGTACGCATGGGTCGCACCACGTTGCCCAGAAGTTAACCACATAGAGTGTATCATTTTGTTTAATAGATGCTTCTGCCTGTAACTGCTCAAATGTAACTACCCCTACAGGCTTTTGAATTGCTAAAAAAGGCAGAAATAGTGAAGCGATAACTGCTTTTTTATAGGCTCTCATCTTACTTAGTTAATGAAGCGGTATTGAATACCAATAGTAGCTCCACCGCCTTTGCCTAGCCACGATGCTAAAACGGTTTCACCAAGGCCCCAATTGCTATTATTACTGGTAAGGCTCTTATAATTAATTACCGGATCGTAGAAGTTTAAGTTGATTCCGAAACGGCCGAAGTAGAAGCGGGGAGATATGTGAAGGTCGGTCCAGCTTCCATCGCCATATATTTGATCATTAAATGCATCTGCAGTATAAGTAAGTGTTGAAAACCCCAGGTTGCAACCAATTACAAGGTCGAAATGGTTTGCCCTTATTAAATGTGCGTTTATAAGTACGCCTCCTTCAAAACCTATTGCAGTTGGGGTATATCCGGTACTGGTATCCTTGGATGTAAAGTAATTGTCAAGTTTTAAATGAATTCCAACACCCAGCCATTTCAATAAGCCATACTCTGCTTCAAAGTTCCAGTTACGTGAGCCTGCTGCAGATGTTTTGCTTGAACTGCTGTTGGGTATATTATATGCACTATAGGTTTGGTATACGCTGTATATATCAATTCCATAGTTTATGGTAGTAACAACCGAGCCTTTTTGAAACGATTGTGCCTTGACCTGTTGCAGTGAAAAAGCAACAACGAGTAACAGTAATATTTTCTTCATGTAAGCCAATTATTGTTGCGAATTTAGTTAAGTTTTTCCAAATCGTAATTCCGTTCAAATGCCTGAATGGCGGAATATATCAATTTAGGTATATATAAATGTGAATTAAGTACTAAAAAAATAAATAGTTGTCATATTAGCCTTAATGCTTTTACAAAGTGTAATTTTGTGCCCGTAAACTATTCATTCATTATGGAAACTTTCTACAGGTTCAATGATTGTCGCATTACTGAAATCCACAACGGCCGGGCGCCCAATACCTGAGATATACCACTAAGCTATAAAAACACAGATCCGGAAAACGTGTTGCAACGTTAAGCGGTCTATATAATATGTATGCCCTCCATCAATATTCAGTAAAATGTCTTCAGAACAACTCAAAAAAGTAACTACCGCCGGCCTTCTCATTACACTTGGTATAATATTTGGCGATATCGGTACTTCGCCTTTATATACATTTCAAACTATATTGAAAGATGGGTATACAGGTGGTAATATGACCGAACTGAATGAACTGGTACTTGGTGGTATATCCTGTGTGTTCTGGACACTGACGCTTCAAACAACATTTAAATATGTAATAATTACCCTTCAAGCCGATAACCATGGTGAAGGTGGTATATTCTCATTGTATGCATTGGTAAAGCGTTACGGAAAGAAACTTTTCTTACCCACCATCATTGGAGCGGGAACACTTTTGGCTGATGGTATCATCACTCCTCCCATTTCAGTGGCTTCAGCAATTGAAGGGTTGGGTGGGGTTAAAGGCTGGGAAAATACAATTGTACCCGGTAACAACCTTGTAGTAGGAATCGTATTGGGAATATTACTGGCATTGTTTTTGTTTCAGCGTTTCGGAACAAAAATAGTTGGTGGCTCTTTTGGTCCCATAATGTTTGTTTGGTTTACCATGCTGGGTGTTTTAGGTATGAGCCAGATTTTACGTCATCCGCAAATATTTGCCGCACTTAGCCCTCATTACGCACTTACGCTTTTATTCCACCACCCGAAAGGCTTTTGGTTATTGGGTGCCGTTTTCCTTTGTACAACAGGTGCGGAGGCATTGTATTCTGATTTAGGCCACTGTGGCAGGAAGAACATACAGGTTAGCTGGATATTTGTAAAAACCATGCTTGTGTTGAATTACCTCGGGCAGGGCGCCTGGGTTCTATTGCAGAATAAAGCGGATCTGGGTGATATAAACCCTTTCTTTGCAATAGTCCCTCAGTGGTTTCTTGTGCCCAGTGTGTTTATTGCAACGGCAGCTTCAGTTATTGCCAGCCAGGCATTGATTAGTGGTTCGTATACATTAATATCGGAAGCTATTATTCTGAATTTCTGGCCGCGGGTAACTGTTAAGTATCCTACCGACATTCGTGGTCAGATATATATTCCCAGCATAAACTGGATCTTGTTTGTAGGTTGTATACTGGTGGTTCTTTACTTCCGTACAACAGAAGCCATGACTGCAGCATACGGTTTCTCTATTACAATTGCAATGTTAATGACAACCATACTGATGTTCTACTTTTTGAGATATCGGAAACATTATTCATGGGCGCTTGTAGTACCCATACTGCTTGTTTTCGTTACGGTTGAAAGTACTTTTTTTATTGCCAATGCTGTGAAGATAGTACATAGGCTCATGTTCCTGGTATTCGAGTTCAGTTTAATATTTACCATGTACATTTGGTACAGGGCAAGAAAGATCAACAATCGTTTCCTGAATTTTGTGCCTTTGCGTGAACATATTCCTTTACTTAAAGACCTGAGCGCCGATACTACAGTTACCAAATTTGCTTCGAACATTATTTACCTTACCAAAGCGAACAATTTTGAAGAAATTGAGCAGAAGATCATCTATTCTATTTTCAGCCGACAACCTAAACGGGCCGATATTTATTGGTTTGTGCATATAGAACGTACCGAAGAACCTTATACCATGGAGTATAGTGTACTTGAAATGGAAGACGATAAGGTTATTAGGGTTGAGTTCAGGCTTGGTTTCCGTGTGCAGGCGCGTATAAATGTGTTGTTCCGTAAAGTGGTTGAGGAAATGGTGCGTAACAAGGAACTGAACATTGTAAGCCGCTATACATCATTGCAAAAGTATCATCTGGCGGCCGATTTTAAGTTTGTAGTACTTGAGAAATTCCTTTCATACGAAAATGAGTTTAACCTGAGGGAGAGCTTTATTTTGCGTAGCTATTTCTTTATTAAGCATTTTGGGCAGTCAGAAACAAAGGCTTTCGGGCTTGATACCAGCGAAACACGTATTGAGAAGATACCGCTTATTGTAAACCCTGTTACAAACATTCCGCTACGGAGGGTTGACCCAAGGACATATGTGCATCCGGCCCATGTGGAGTTACATGATAATGCATAGGTAAATGCTTGTCAGTGCAATATATACCGCCTCGCTTGATGGTACTGCAAAAGTAATTACATGCATATATTCTGCCATTTCAATTGTAGGTGTTTTCTATAGTATACGCGCATTACGCATTGCCCATAAAAATTTGCTTAATACTGTTTTATATTCATTTGTTCTTCTGCTGACTGTGGGTGTATTATTGGTTTCATACCTGTACCACCCCAGTAAGTATATACTTGGCAATTTCGATATTGCAATAAGCAGACCAATTGGTGATATAACAATTCATGTGCCTGATATATTGGAAATACGTGCCATAAAAGAATCTGAGCTTGAGGGTAATAAGCGTATTTTTGGTGATTATGGAATGTTTGGTTATTTTGGCCATTACCGAAGCCCTGATTTAGGCGATATGCAATGGTACGCAACCAATAAAAACAACCTTGTTATTATCCGTACCAAACAAGGCGACGCTTTTGTTATCAGCCCTGATAATAAAGATTTTGTAGGCTGGATTATAGCTAAAAAGGCTGATTTGTAATTGCCAAAACCACAAAACCTTCCCGATTCATAATTGTTCATAACATAATTATTCTTTATTTGAATTCACGAGGGCTTTGCCGTTCTTAATTTTTAACTCTTAATTGAATCAAGGGTGTTTCAGGGTGTTTCTGTTTTCATGCCTGTTTTTATGTGTAAAAAATTGACTTTCAATTAATTGAGGGTTTCTACTCCTCCAAAAACAGAAACCCCTTCCTTTTCATTAAACATTAAACATTAAACATTCAAAATTCAACATTCTCCATAGGAGTACGGGTTACACTTTTTGAATTTGTTACCCGTCAACATACTGATATTCAATAAACAGGATGTTTAGATTTTCTGCATTTTGTTACCCGTCTTTCGTATTATATTGGGCGTAAATACTTTTCTTCAATCGCTAAAGTTCGCAAGTCTCAAAAAAATCTCGCAAAGACGCAAAGGCCGCAAAGCACTTAGGGCTATTTCTAACACAGAGTTCACTGAGGTTTATTTTGTAATTCCCCTCTCCTCACAGGAGAGGGTAGGGTGAGGTCGCCTACAAAACTACAACTGCTACGTAAAAAAGAAAAGTGAAATTGAATCAGGTTTTCAACAAGCCCGATTGCGGTTTTTATTGTTTTTGGTAATACAATTACAGCCATGAAACTGTTTGTTTGGTATTTCATTCAAATCCCAAAGGAAAGCTTACTCTTTGCGGCCTTTGCGTCTTTGCGAGAAATTGGTTTTGTGTTACTTACCCTTCACCAAAGCCAGGTCATTGGCTAAACCCGAATACGAATCAAGATCGAGTTTTATGGAACCGACTAAGATATTAGCTTGCGCGCGGATAGGTACATGGTTCTTATCATCCGATATCCATACCTGCAGGTCATCATCGTGTTTAAATATGCGGCCTTTCTGCACAATGGGCTGAAACACCAGGCAGCTAATTTTCCCAACATCGCTTTCAAGTGTATCGCGTTTTACGAATTTTATTTTAAGTGTCCACACCGTATCATCCACAAATGTTATAACGCTATCTATTTTTCCCGGCTTTTCATTGTCGTAATTGAACAAACGCGCCATGTAAAACGATGAAAGCATATCCTGTACATACGCAGGAATTTTGTGTTCCTTACCATTGCTCAGCACTTTATGGTATTCCTGGTCATAGGTTTGGTCCTGTGTAAATTTAAAGCCACCCTCATCCACATGCCTTGTAAATACCATAGCACACATAGCTTTTTCGTCTATGAACGACTCATAACGGTCACGTACTTTAAAAAAGAAGTTGAAGGCGCCGGTCGAATTACCCAAGCCGATCACGTGGTATGTACTGCGCCCGTTAACCTGTTTGGTTTCGCTTTCTACACTAATGGTTGCAGTGCCGGCATCTAATAAACCATAGTGAATACGGTAATTAAGTTTTTCACCCCGTTTAAATGCAGTGTTGTCGAGGGTACGCATTTCAGTGTTCTGCGCCAGCAGATTGGCGGGCAGCAAAATTGCCAAGGCAACATAAATAGCAATTCTGAAAGCTTTCATTACTACACCGGATTTAACGTAAATATACTCTTATAGAATGAGTATTATATGATGAAACACGTTAACTAACGTTAATATAACGAGAGTTACGCCTCTAATATTGTTCCTTTTCGTTCGGGAAATCCTTCTTTTTAACATCAGAAATGTAATTGCTTACAGCTCCGGTTATTTCCTCATACAGGTTAAGGTACCTGCGTAAAAAACGTGGGTGGAATTCATTGGTTAAGCCCAACAGATCGTGCAATACCAGTACTTGTCCGTCGCAGGCGCCACCGGCGCCAATACCAATGGTTGGTATTGATAAGCTTCTGGTCACTTCAGCAGCCAGTTTGGCAGGTATTTTTTCGAGCACCACGGCAAAACAACCGGCTTCCTGTAGCACCATAGCATCATCGATAAGTTTCTGTGCTTCAACTTCCTCTTTTGCTCTTACCTCGTATGTTCCAAACTTGTAAATAGACTGCGGGGTTAGTCCTAAGTGACCCATTACCGGTATACCGGCTGATATAATACGTTTAATAGATTCTTCTACTTCCTTGCCGCCTTCAAGCTTCACAGCATGTGCGCCCGATTCTTTCATAATACGTATGGAAGAGTTCAAGGCTTCCTTAGAGTTGCCCTGGTAAGCACCAAATGGAAGATCTACAACTACCAATGCCCTGTTTATAGCACGTATAACCGAGGATGCATGGTATATCATCTGGTCCAATGTAATTGGCAATGTGGTTTCATGCCCCGCCATAACATTCGATGCTGAATCACCTACAAGTATTACATCTATTCCGGCATGGTCTACTATACGGGCCATAGAAAAATCGTATGCAGTCAGCATAGCTATTTTCTCGCCACGTTCCTTCATTTCCTGTAAAACGTGAGTAGTTACTTTTTTTATTTCTTTTAGTTCAGCCATCTTTTGTTAATTACGAATTACGGGATTTGATGTGAGTTGTATTTGGCTTAATCAATTACCTTTTTGATTATTAATTATTAATTCCTAATTTTTAATTAGTTCTAGCTCTGCGTATTCTTCAATTGGAGGGCAGGTACACATTAAATTACGATCGCCATATGCATTATCGGCACGTGCAACAGGCACCCAGAATTTATGCTCTTTTAACCAATTCAACGGGTACGCTGCTTTTTCGCGACTATACTTATGGTTCCAGTTATCATTAATCAAAGACTTGGCCGTATGTGGTGCGTTCTTCAATACATTATCGCTTGAATCAGCCTTGCCATCAATCACCTCAATTATTTCTTTGTGAATAGATATCATAGCTTCCGTAAAACGGTCCAGTTCTTCCTTGCCCTCGCTTTCTGTAGGTTCAACCATAAGTGAGTCGCTAACCGGGAAAGATACCGTAGGAGCATGGAAGCCATAGTCCATTAACCTCTTAGCTATATCTGTTACATCTATACCTGCTGAGCGCTTAAACTCACTGCAATCTAATATCAGTTCGTGCGCCACGTTTCCATGGGTACCGGTATAAAGTATTTTGTAATGATCCTTTAAATTAGAACGCAGGTAATTAGCTCCAAGTATAGCATATTGGGTGGCTTCAGTTACTCCATTTGGCCCAAGCATGCGTATGTAGCCGTAAGAAATCAGAAGAATTAGTGCACTGCCCCAAGGCGCTGCAGATACTGCATGAATAGCCTGTGGGTCGTTTTGTAATATATTATGACCCGGTAAGAAAGGTACCAGGTGCTTAGCTACGCCAATTGGCCCCATGCCAGGCCCGCCGCCGCCATGTGGTATAGCAAAGGTCTTGTGCAGGTTAAGGTGGCAAACGTCAGCTCCAATGCGTGCAGGATTGGTTAAACCTACCTGTGCATTCATATTAGCCCCGTCCATGTAAACCTGGCCGCCGTTCTTGTGTACTATTTTGGTTATCTCTGAAATGGTTTCTTCAAATACTCCATAGGTTGAAGGGTAGGTAACCATAAAGCATGAAAGGTTGTCCTTATGCAGGGTAGCTTTCTCCTTCAGGTCTACCATATCAATATTGCCATTTTCAGTGCATTTTACCACCACAATTTGCATGCCCGCCATAGCCGCGCTTGCAGGGTTAGTTCCATGGGCAGAAGCAGGTATAAGAGCAATGTTCCTATGTTCCTCATTTCTGCTGATATGGTAAGCACGAATTACAAGCAATCCGGCATACTCTCCCTGCGCACCTGAATTAGGCTGTAACGATACCCCTTTAAAACCTGTAATTTCGCAAAGGTATTTCTCTAAATTCTCACACATTTTGGCATAGCCCTTTGCCTGGTCGAAGGGGGCAAAAGGATGCATGTTTGCAAAGCCAGGCATGGTGATAGGATAAAGCTCGCTTGCAGCGTTAAGTTTCATGGTACAAGACCCTAAACTTATCATTGAATGCGTAAGTGATATGTCTTTGTTTTCCAGTCGCTTAATATATCGCATCATCTCGGTTTCGGAATGATAGGTATTAAACACAGGATGCTGTAAGTATTCGCTTTTACGGTAATGTAAATTGTTGGCCGGAATGCTATCGGCAAGTTGTATTTCGCTTGAGGTAACTTCTATAGAATCTTTACCTGCCGATTTGGCAAAAATTTCGATGATATCTTTCAGGTCATTTTTGGTGGTAGTTTCATCAAGACTTATGCATATCTTTTGAGCCGAAATATAGTTGAAATTAATGCCGTTTTTAAGGGCAGCCTGACGGATGATATCCACATCAATTCCTTCCGGTAATTCTACTTCAATAGTATCGAAGAAATCGCGGGTTGAAACGGTGAAACCTAGCCTGTCTAACGAGTGGCCTAAAAAGCCAGCATATTCATGTACTCGTTTTGCAATATTCCTTAAACCATGTGGTCCGTGATAAACAGCATACATACTTGCCATAACAGCCAATAATGCCTGCGCGGTACAAATGTTCGAAGTTGCTTTTTCACGGCGGATGTGTTGTTCGCGGGTTTGCAATGCCATGCGCAAAACACGGTTCCCTTCAGCATCTATCGATACGCCAATGATACGGCCCGGTAATACGCGTTTAAATGATTCCTGTGTGGCAAAGAAGGCTGCATGCGGTCCGCCATAGCCCATTGGCACCCCAAGGCGTTGAGAGTTGCCTAAAACCACATCAGCGCCCCATTCGCCCGGAGGGGTTAACAAGGTTAATGCTAACAGGTCTGATGCTACGGCTACATAAATGCCTTTTTCATGCAATGTTTTGGTAAGTACGCTATAGTCAGTCACTTTTCCGTTTGCAGCAGGGTATTGTAATAAGGTTCCGAAAACGCCATCCCATTGTGCGGTAGCAACATCGCCAATAACTATGTTAATACCTACCGGGGTAGCACGGGTGCGAAGCACATCAATGGTTTGAGGAAAACAATCTTGAGAAACGAAGAAGGTGTGTGCAGTTTCTTTGTCCTTTGGTTTTGAATGGTAGAACATTAACATAGCTTCAGCAGCGGCAGTAGCCTCATCTAACAGCGATGCATTTGCTATAGGCATACCGGTAAGGTCAGCCACAACCGTCTGGAAGTTCAATAATGCTTCAAGCCTGCCTTGTGATATTTCGGCCTGGTAAGGTGTATAGGCTGTGTACCAACCCGGATTTTCCAATACATTTCGGCGTATTACAGATGGTATTATAGTGTTATAGTACCCAAGACCAATATAGCTTCTGAAAACTTTATTCTTATCAGCCAGCTCGCTAATGTGCGCCAGGTATTCATGCTCGGTCATTGCCTCTGGCAATTTCAGTGGTTTTGCAAGCCGTATAGAGGCCGGTATAGTAGCATTTATAAGTTCGTCAATTGAAGTATATCCGATCTTGTTAAGCATGTCTTGTACATCGTTGGCACGAGGGCCCAGATGGCGGTAAGCGAAACTGTCTGTTTTCATAGTATTGGGTTGCAAAATATAAGTTTGCAAATTTATGAAAAAAGAGCATGTCAGGTTCAAGTAAAACAGGGCTTATTTATCAACCGCAATCATCCCCAATGGTTCAAATATTCTATCTTTGCAACAATGAGAATTGCTGTTATCTTATTTCTAATCAGTTTCTTCCCGTTTTGTGGTTATTCTCAGGACTCTATACGAACAAAGACTTCCGATCCTATCCCTCATCAGTCTGCCCGGATGCCGGTTAAAACCATGGCAGATAATTCGTCTGTTCCCGATACTATACTGCTCAATAACGGAAAGATAATTATCACCAAAGTGATTGATACCACGTCGCCAAGTGTAGTTACTATTTTACGGCCAAATTCACGCAAACAGAAAAAAATTGATATTGACAGAGAAGAAATATTCTCCATAACATTTGCCAACACGGGTAAAGAAGAGGTGCTATATATATATGATACGCTTGTTGGGCACGATTTTACTGTTGACGAAGCCCGTAAGTTTATTGCTGGCGAGCAAGATGCCAGGCGTGGCTTTCATGCGGTTGGGGTGTCTATTATTGCTTTCACGATAGGTTTTTCCTCAGGTGTTGTTTTTGGAAGCGAGTTTTCTTTCGGCCCACCTTTCTTTTATGCAGGTATAATGACCTATCCCATAATCCGTGTAAGGCATAAAAGTGTGCGAGACCTGAATAATGTGAAGTTCGATGCGTATTTATATGGATACGATCAGGTTGCCCGGCAAAAACGTACCCTGCATTCATTTATGTGGGGCGGAATAGGTTTAGTGTCGGGCCTTATAACAAACCTTATATTGCTTAATAACCAGTAGGTATGAAAATGCTTGTTTCGGCATTTCGGTTCCTTGTTTTTTCAAACATATATGTAGCGCTGTGTGCATTAACCTTTACAGTTAAAACCACATTGCTGATCTATGGCAATTGCGGAAGCCTTAACGTAAACCTGCTGGTGTTCTTTGCTACCTTATTCCTTTATTGTTTCCATCGCATATACCACCGCAGTAAAATGTTACCGGAAGAAAGGGGAGAGGAGAGGCATAACTGGGCCGATGAACATCAGTTTTTTTTCAGGCTTATTACGGCTATTTCATTTGTTGCAGCAACAGTACTTATGTGTTATATGTCTTTGCGGGTATGGTTATTGCTTATTCCTGTAGCTATGCTTGGCTTAGGATATAGTTTGCCAATTGTTCCTACAGCCAAAGGGTGGAAGCGCCTGCGTGACCTTTCATGGCTGAAATCGTTATGGATAGCCCTGGCCTATGGGTGGCTCACAACCTTTATTCCGGTAGCATACCATACATCGCTGCATGCAATATTCGATCCTTCTGTATTGTTCGTTTTTGTGCGCAGTGTACTATTGGTGTTTATACTCGTTATTCCTTTCGACATACGCGATATGCCGCACGATTCAAAGAACGGGTTGAAAACCATACCCGTTTTATTGGGTTCCGGTAAAACTATCCGGCTCGCCATTTACCTTATTGTAGTTTTTGCTGCCTTAGCCATTGTTCAGTTCAGCTACCGGCAACTTAGCCCTGCAACTGCTATAGCGCTTTTAATTTCAGCAGCCGAAATGGCAATTATTGTACCGCTCAGTAAAAAAAGCAGGCCCGATATTTTTTACCCTCTCTTTATTGAAACCAGTATGATATTTCACTTCCTGGTTATTTTCCTGGCCATCCGGTTTTCCTGAACTCCTGTGCAGATTGTTGCAAATTTGAAAGAAAAAGATATTTTTGTAGGAGAACTACAGGGGTTTGAAAAGCAAAATATCACATCTGTTTATTTCGGTTTTTTGTTTGTATAATGTGGCTCATGTACATGGCCAGATCATATCCAAACAAACCCAGGTAGATTCGATGCTTACTGTGTTAAAGAACAGTAAGGACGATAGTAATAAGGTACACACTATCAATAGCCTGGTATTGCAATTGGTATATACTGGCGGGTACCGTATGGCCGATTCGATGGTTAACGAAGAGATGAAGTTAGCCACCACATTGGATTATAAACGTGGTATTGCACATGCGTATAACAGTAAAGGTGTTGTGGCAAATTACCAAAGCGATTTTTCACATTCGCTGGAATATTTATTAAAATCACTTAAGTTATTTGAAGCCATAAAAGACACCGATGGCATGGGTATTTCATATAAATACATTGGTGCCGTATATGCTCA
>DATHNG010000096.1:0-26883 GCA_035486275.1 Bacteroidia bacterium | reverse complement strand
AAATAGAAACCCTTCAGGATAAAATTCACCATGACCCGAAGAGAGCAGAAGAACTTTCGGAAAGATTAGATGTAGTACTACGTTTGGCACAAAAACACAGGGTAAATACTGTTGAAGAACTGTTGGCGATACAGGAAGAACTAACCGGAAGATTGGATAATATATCTTCAATGGGTAGTAAGATAGAACACTTGCAAAAAGAGAAAGATGCCCTGCAAACCGCACTGACTAAACTGGCAGCTAAAATAAGTGCAGGCAGAAAGAAAGTAATACCTGGTTTGGAAACAGATATTCAAAGCCACCTGAGTGCATTGGGTATGCCGAATGCCAGGGTTAAAATAGATATGTCAGTACTTACCGAATTGGCCTCAATGGGAACCGACAATGTAAAATTCATGTTCTCGGCCAATAAAGGTAAAGACCTGAGAGAAGTAGAAAAAGTTGCATCAGGCGGTGAGCTTTCACGTTTAATGCTAGTTATTAAAGCCCTTGTAGCTAAGCTTACCGATATGCCAACCATCATCTTCGATGAAATAGATACAGGTGTTTCAGGTGCGGTGGCCGGCCAGGTGGCTGAGCTTGTATTAAAGATTAGTTCATCTATGCAGGTAGTAATGATAACCCATCTGCCTCAAATAGCAAGTCGCGGAAATACCCATTTCCTTGTATATAAAGAAGACCAGAAAAATAAAACCGTTACCTGCATTAAGCAACTATCACCCGACGAACGCGTGGAAGAAATTGCACGTATGATAAGCATGGGTAAGCCGGGTAGCTCTGCCATTAAAACTGCTACTGAGTTGCTGGGGAAATAGAAACCCGAATTAACACTTATTAACGTAATTCTATTTGGTTTACAATATGTATTGCCTACTTTTGGTAATAAATAATAAAAATTTACCCCCATGAAAAAACTACTCATTTCAACAGGTTTTAGCATACTTAGTATAATTGTATTTGGACAAAGAAATACTCCAAGTTCATCAGGAGAATCGGGAGGATCAAGTTCATATCAGCAATCTTCAGGTGGTGGTTCTTACCAGCAATCATCACGAACTGAAAACTATCAGCAATCTACTCAGCAACCTGCCAGGACAGATAACTACCAACAATCAACACAGCAACCTGAAAGAGCAGAGCCGGCTCAACAATCGACGCAGCAGCCTGCAAAAACAGAAAACTCACAACTGCAGACAACTACTTCCAAACCAAACATGCCGGAAGATAAAAAGTCAAACGGGAAAAATGAGAAATGGGATAAACATCCTAAGGATTCTTTAAAAGGTAAAGGGCATAATACTTATAGCTCCTCAAAATCAAATGAAGAAGAAACAAAAAACCTTCAGTTGTGGGAATGCCCTAAATGCGGGCGCACATTCACCAGCCCACCGGCAAATGGATTATGCCCATACGATGGCACTGCTGTCGGACGAATTAAGTGAGTTTGTAATACGAAGAGATAGATTGAATTAATGCTGGGTATTAATTCTGCTATATTTGTCGGAACAAATACATACTGATTATGTCGCACAATCTATTGAAAGGTAAAAGAGGAATCATTTCAGGAGCCCTCGATTCAAATTCTATAGCATGGAAAGTAGCTGAAAAGGCATATGCCGAAGGCGCAATATTTACCCTTACCAATGCACCTATAGCGCTGCGCATGGGCGAAATAAATAAGCTGGCTGAAGCCACTAAAGCCCAGGTAATACCGGCAGATGCAACCAATGTGGCTGAGCTTGATGTTCTTTTTCAAAAATCGCAGGAAGTGCTGGGCGGAAAACTTGATTTTGTATTACATTCTATAGGAATGTCACCAAACGTGCGTAAAAATATTCCCTATGAAGCATTGAATTATGAGTTCTATGCTAAAAGTTTAGATATATCGGCTATGTCATTGCATAAAATGCTTGCTGTGGCAAAAAAACAGGATGCACTGAATGAATGGGGTAGCGTTGTAGCGCTTTCATATATAGCTGCTCAACGTGCATTTCCTTTTTATAACGATATGGCCGATGCCAAGGCTATGCTCGAATCGGTTGTACGTAGTTTTGGTTACCATTATGGTAAATCAAAAAAGGTACGTATAAATAGCATATCACAATCTCCTACGGTAACAACAGCAGGTAGCGGTATAAAAGGCTTTGAAGATTTCCATAAATATGCCGAGGCTATTTCTCCGTTAGGCAATGCGTCTGCTGAGGCCTGTGCGGATTATTGCATTACGCTTTTTTCCGACTATACCCGCATGGTAACCATGCAAAACCTTTATCACGATGGTGGCTATTCTACCACAGGTGTAAGTATGGAGGTTATGTTGGGAAGTATTGCGAAATAAATAACCTTTTTTGGCGTTATATATTGGTATGGTAAAGAGAAAGATAATAGGCATTTACCTCATTTTATGTTCCGCTTTTTTATGCCCTTTGCTTTCATCTGCTCAAAACAACGAGATAACGGAGAACGCAGGTGGTAACGGTTCGCAAAACGAAACATTCTATAAGTATGATATACAGGCGGGTGGTGAAATAACATACCCCATTACGAATACCGATATGGTAAAAACCTTTGGCGGTATTTATTCAGTAAATGCAGCTTTCGATTTTTCAATATTAAAGCGCCTTTATGTGGGTGTGGGTGTTTGGGATAATGAATTTGCAATTGCCGCACAGCCTTTATATAATTCCATCAACCCCCGGATGTTTGATTATATTGGTGGGCTTAGAATAGGGTACCACTCTTCAAATGACAAGTCAAATGACCTCTTATTTAATGCAACATTTACAGGAGGAGAATCGCACATAACTTTCACCAATGCAGTGGCACCTGCACCTAAAGACGGTTTTGCGCAAAATAAACCCTACGGGTCAATTTACTTAATGGAATGTTACCGGCTTAACGAGCAATGCTGGATAGGATTGGACGTTTCTTTTGCCTACCTAGATTACTCATTCGATCCTGATTACATAGGTATACAAAACTCCGGGCTTACTTACTACCCACAGGATGCAAGGGGAAACACAACATATATAGGCTGGGGTTTTCAGATTTTCTATACTTTCTCAAAAGGAAAAAATTGAAAGATACTTACAATGTAATAGGGTTAATGTCGGGTACTTCATTAGACGGGCTTGATATTGCGTATTGCTCCTTTACCCATAAAAAAGACAAATGGAAGTTTTCGATTATAGCTGCCGATACGGTTGCTTACCCGAACAAATGGCTGAAGAAATTGCAATGTGCACCTGCATTATCTGGGCTTGAATTACTTAAGCTGCATAATGAATATGGCACTTACTTAGGAGAACAGGTTGCAGGCTTCATAAAAAAAAGAAAAATAAAGAACATTGATTTTGTTTCCTCACATGGGCATACCATATTTCATCAACCAAAAGAAAAATTTACCTTTCAATTAGGGAATGGTGCAGCAATAGCTGTTGCAAGTAAACAAACAGTAATTAACGATTTCCGTAGCCTTGATGTAGCATTGAATGGGCAAGGTGCACCATTGGTCCCTATAGGAGATATGTTGCTTTTCAGCGAATACCAATACTGTATTAACCTTGGTGGGTTCGCTAATATATCGTTCAGTAAAAAAGGTAAATGTATTGCATTTGATATATGCCCGGTTAATATTGCATTGAACTACCTGGCGCAGACTTTCGGAAAGGAATATGATAAAAATGGTGCGATTGCAGCTAAAGGGAAAACCGATAAAAACCTGTTGCATAAACTTAACACATTATCTTTTTACAAAGCGGCGCCACCTAAATCATTAGGCCGTGAGTGGCTTGAGAATGAATTTTTGCCTGTGTTGAATAAGGCTACCTGTAGCAATACCGATAAGTTAACAACAGTGGTTGAACATATAACTATGCAGATAGGGAAGGTGTTTGAAGGACAAGCTAAAGGCAATATATTACTTACCGGCGGTGGCGCATTTAATTCGTATTTGATAGATCAGTTACGGATCAGCCTGAGGGGTTTTAACATAATAGTGCCTGAGGAAAATATAGTTAAGTACAAAGAAGCCCTTGTTTTTGCTTTTTTAGGTGTATTACGCCAAAGGGAAGAAGTTAATTGCCTGAGCAGCGTAACAGGCGCTGACAGAAATAATAAAGGGGGAACGATCTGGTTGATCTAGTTCCCCCTTCAGGTAATATTATAATGGCGGCTTAAAAGTCGTCGTCGCCGTAAAAGTCGTCTTCGTCGTCGTCAAATGAGTTCAGGTCGGTCAATGCAACGTCGTCTTCAATTATCTCAATATCTTCAGATGCCTCATCGTCATCATCTCCTTTCGATGCTTTTTCGTATTCATCTACAAAATCCTCTTCATCGTCATCGTCGCCTTTCTTTTTCTTAGAAGCTTTAGCCGGCTTGGTAGCTTTTTTTGCTGCTGCGCCTTTTAATTTCTTCTCTTTCTCCTTGTCTTTTTCAGAAGAAGCCTTCTTGTCTTTTTTTTCTTTTTCTTTTCCGGCTGCTGCTTTTGCTGGTTTGGCGGCTGCCTTCTTAGGCTTCACTGGAGCCTTTTTTGAGGAAGAACCTGTCGTCTTTTTCATAGTCAAATTGTTATTGTAGTGACGAAAAAAGTGTTACTGTATTGCAATATTAAATATTATTTAAACACAAACATAAACAATATTGTTTTAAAAAATACGTTCATCTAAGTTAACAGTATCATGTTCATATATTCCAACCTGTAAACTGTTTTAACATGCAATGGTAAAATACTTTAGTACTTTGAAATTTCAATCTTCTAAATTATTTACCTATGCTGCTTACCATCCTTCTTCAGGCACCTCTCTCAACCGCAACTGTAACCTCAACTGTGGCTGCAATTGCCGATACAGCTAAGGCAACCGCCGCAAACCTACCTGTAGCCCCGGCAGAGGCTAAAATGAACCTGCTGGAACTGGTTAAAAGCGGAGGGGTAATTATGTACCCGCTTGGTATCCTTTCCTTTATGGCTGTTTTCTTTCTGATAGAAAGATTCCTGTATATTCAAAAAGCAGGTAAAGGCACCCCTAACTTTATAGATACTATGCGTGATTTCCTTCGCAATGGTAATGTAGAAGCAGCTAAGTCGCTGTGTAAGAACACCGATACTCCACAAGCCCGTATTATTGCCAAGGGGCTTAACAGGATAAACAAGCCGATCGAGGAAATTGAATCCTCAATGGAAAATGCCGGGAAGATTGAAGCATATAAACTTGAAAAGAATCTTAATATATTGGGTATTATAGCCGGTATTGCACCTATGTTTGGTTTTGTGGGTACCATATTAGGGGTTATTAAAATATTCTACAACATATCATTGGCCAATAATATAAGCATAGGCTTGATCGCTGGTGGTTTGTATGAGAAAATGATAACCAGCGCCTCGGGTCTGGCTATAGGTATTTTTGCATTTATAGGTTACCACTGGTTGAATATCAGGGTGAACAAAACCATACAGAAAATTGAAGTATCGTCTATTGAATTTATAGAAGTGGTGCAGGACGAAGTAAAGAAATAGTGTTGAATTTTAAATGTTAAATTTTTAATGCCTGACATTAAGAATTAAGCATTAAACATTAAAAATTGATCATATGAAGATTACAAGAAACAACAAATTCACTGCTCATGTCGAGGCATCGAGTATGAATGATATAATGTTCTTCCTCCTGCTGTTCTTCCTGATTATTGCGACACTGATCAACCCGAGTGTTGTAAAACTAACCCTGCCAAGTTCAAAAAAGGCAGTGGAAATGAACAAACAGCAAATTACTATTGATGTAACTAAGGACGTAAAGTATTATATCAACGGCAGTGGCACGCCAACACCTGCCGACCAGTTAGAAGATGTATTGCGCGCTAAAACAGCAGGACTTGCTGACCCTACTGTTGTATTGCGACTTGATAAGTCATTGACAATTCAAGATCTTGTTGATGCATTGGCGATAGGAAGTGACCTGAAGATAAAAATGATATTAGCAACCCAACCTGCCAGCAAATAAATATGGCTACTGCAGAAGTAAAAGAAGATAGAAAGAATAAAAGCATTGCGCTGATCGTTACCTTGTTGGTGCATGCACTTTTACTGTTGTTCCTTATCATGTATATTATCATTACTCCCTTACCACCCTATAAATTAATACCTACACCTGAAGTAGTGGTTTTTGAAAATGATTTTGGTAATGGAACGGAAGGAACCGGCCATGTTGAAAATGATAAAATGGGCGAGAACCTGAATGCAGATAAGGTAAAGGCTACCACAAGCCCTGCAGCAGTTAAGCAAAGTGCACCGGTAATAACCAACGATGCTGAGGATGCGAATATTAAAACACCAAAGAATACAAGTAAAACCGCTGTAAAAATAGATACGGCAAGCGCTGATAAGCCACAGGTTAGTGTACCACTGGCAAGTGCACTTAATAAATTCCGGCATGCAAAAGGGCAATCAGCAGGTGGTGATGGCAGCTCAGGAACTAATGGTAATGCCGGTAACCCTGATGGTACACTGCCAGGTGAAAGTATGGGTAATGGCCCTATAGGCTACTTTTTAAAAGGCCGTAAAATTGTTACCCGCCCGAACATAAAGAGTAATACACAAGATGAAGGGCAAGTAGTTGTAATGATAATAGTCGATCAGAATGGAAATGTAATAAAAGCTACACCGGGTGCACAAGGTTCTAATACCACAAGCCCTGTGCTTTATGAAAAAGCTAAGGAGGCTGCCTTAAGCACTAAGTTCAGTGCCAGCCCTGATGGTACGCCTGAACAACAGGGTAAAATGACTATTATATTCAGCGTTCAGTAGTATACTTACCTGAATTACTTCGCTAGAAAATCTTTCATCTCTACCTGAAGCATGGCTGCTCCTTTTTTAGCAAGAATATTTTTTGACTCCTCGCTTTTTGCAGTGTTTGAATTGTGCTGAGGGAAAAGTTTGTTCCATACTACAACCCCTGTGCTGTCCTCAAAACCATAACCAACATCAAAAACATAATAAGCAAACTTGTTACTGTACGGATTCATTAAATTATTGCTCCATTGATAATTCTTGTCAGGCAAATTCAATTGATGAAGCAGGGTAGATGCAATATCGGTTTGTGAGCCTATCCTGTCGTTCTTTACACCCCTGTATTCATCTTTGAGCGCTCCGCCACAAATAAGTAATGGAATGTGATAGAATTCCGGGCTATCATAAGGATGATTTTTTGGTGTTCCGTGGCCATGGTCTGCTACAAGAATAAATATGGTGTTATTGTACCACTTCGTTTTTTTTGCTTCTTCAAAAAAGCGGCTTAACTGGCGGTCGCTGTATATCACACTGTTCAATAAGGGTGCATCGTCTCCTCCCCAGTGCACCATTTCCGCCTGCGGTTCATCAAATGGAGGGTGAGTACTGAGGGTAAATAAACATGAGAAGAATGGCTGTTTAAATGTATTCATTGAATCCCGCCAAATGTTCAGCATAATTGAATCGTGAATACCTAACTTACCGGAAGGAATGGAAGGAGGCAGATCGTCCTGTTCAACTACTCTGTCATATTTGTCTCTGTATACATAGGTCTTAATATTACCATATATCAATTGTCCACCAAAAAAGAAAGATGAGCGATAGCCTGCTTCTGAAAATTCGTCATTTAAGTTAGCAAGGGTAACCTGTTTTTCGGTCTGATTAATTACAGAACCTATGGGTAGTGCAGGGTATCCACTAAGTATTGCTGGCACTCCCTGGTCACTAACATGCCCGGATGGTTTTATATGTGTAAACAAATATCCATCCCTTATCAATTTTTCAAAATTCGGGTCGAGGCTATCGTAACCGCCAAGAGAGTGAATGAGATCTGCCGTCCAGCTTTCAAGTATAAGTATGCAAACATTTGGGTGCGTCACTTTGAATATATGTATGGTCGTATCCTTAGCAGGGGTATAAAGCTTGCTTACAATATCAGCTGCTTCTTTGTCATCCATAACTTTAAAGGCATCACCTTTCAATATGATCCTGCTTTCGGCAAAACTGTTGAGCAGGTTCCAGAACGGATTTACGGTAGCATCGTTTACGCACTGGTTTTCGCAAAAATATACCTGCCCCTGGTTTATGGGTATTTCGTTCAATCCACCACGGGTACCAATTATAAGCAATGTGGTAGTTAGTAAAAAAATGGCAAGCAGTTTTAAGGATGATAGTAAATTAAGAGGTTGCGTTTTTTCCGGCGCAGATGGCAGAAAGATGCACATCATTTTATATGATACATAAAATAATACTATGGCCATTGCCAGTATTATAAATATGAGAGAAGTAGGTGTGGTGCGGAATATTTCACCCATGTGGCGCATGTGCAGCATCAGGCTGAAAAATAGCTTTACATGTAATTCCTTATAAACCCCTATTTCAACTATTGAAATAGCAGCGCAAAGCATAGTGGTAAATATCATGTATATACGGAGTCCTTTTATAAATTGCTTTGCCGAAAAGAAGCTGGCCAGGAATAATACTAATAGAGGAATGAACATTAAAATGCAGGC
Source organism: Bacteroidia bacterium (assembly GCA_035486275.1). Taxonomy (GTDB): domain Bacteria; phylum Bacteroidota; class Bacteroidia; order JABEUT01; family JABEUT01; genus JABEUT01. Next base: position 18,369 of record DATHNG010000096.1, on the reverse strand, counting down.
GGCCGAAATATCGAGCGGAATAGCATGATAGAGTGACTGAAAGAAAATTCCAATACTATTACCATGCAAAACGTTTCCGGCAAAGTATAGTAGAAAAACCAATCTGAACAGGGCAAACAACAGCAAGTAAAATACAAAAGCCTTGGCAAGGTTCAATACGTATCTACTCGTCATACAGTGGTTGTGTATCGGTTCCTTTTCACAGGTGCAAAAGTATAAATAACTGTCATTAAGCACTTATCAATCAGCTATCAATATATTAAAACGTATAAGACAGCGGAATATTCTATTCAGATGGAAATCTCTTACCTTTGCAAGGTAAAACACCAATGAATGAAAATATCGTATAACTGGCTGAAGAAATATGTGAATTGTGACCTTCCTGCACATGAAGTAGGTAAATTGCTTACCGAAATAGGATTGGAAGTAGAACATGAAGAAGTATATGAATCATTGAAAGGTGGTTTGAATGGCCTGGTGATAGGCGAGGTAAAGACATGTGCCAAACATCCGAATGCAGACAGGTTATCGGTTACTACAGTAGATATAGGCGGGGAGAGAGTATTAAACATAGTTTGTGGTGCAGCTAATGTGGCCGCGGGGCAAAAGGTAGTTGTGGCTACCGAAGGCGCTACATTATATCCATTTACCGGTGAATCTTTCCAGATAAAGAAAAGCAAGATACGTGGTGAAGCATCGGAAGGTATGATATGTGCTGAAGATGAAATTGGCCTTGGCTCTTCACATGAAGGTATCATGGTATTACCTGCCGAAATTAAAGTGGGAACTCCTGCGGCTGATTATTTTAAGATATATAAAGACATAGTTTTCGAAATTGGCCTTACTCCGAACCGTGCCGATGCCATATCGCACATGGGTGTAGCAAGAGACCTGGTGGCTGCCATAAATATTCGCACTAAGCCTGCATCGTTACTTACCCTTTCAGTTCCCAAAGCGGGTAACTACACTGCAGACACTAAAGCTGAAATAGAAGTTATTATACAAAACCCTGAGGCGTGTAAACGCTATTGCGGTATTATGCTAAGCGGAATCAAGGTACAGGAATCTCCGCAATGGCTGAAAGATGCAATAAGTGCAATTGGCCTGAGGCCAATTAACAATATTGTAGATGTTACAAATTATGTAATGCATGAAACCGGCCAGCCACTGCATGCTTTTGATGCAAACGAAATTAAAGGTGGTAAAGTAATTGTGCGCAAGGCTAAAACAGGCGAAACCCTTGTTACGCTTGATGGGCTTGAACGTAAATTGCACACGGATGACCTGATGATATGCAATGAAAAAGAGGCCATGTGTATCGGCGGTGTGTATGGCGGAATAAATTCGGGCGTAAAAGATACAACCACAAAAATATTTATTGAAAGCGCATATTTCGATCCATCGCATGTACGTAAAACAGCACGCAGACAAGGGCTGCATACCGATGCTTCGTTCCGTTTTGAACGAGGAGTAGATATAGGTAATACACCTTATGCTATGCGTCGTGCAGCCGACCTTATTCTTGAAATGTGCAAAGAGGCTACCGTATCTGCTGAGCAGGATGTATATCCGGTGAAAGCAGAAGCGAGAGGTTTAGATTATTCACCTGCTTTTGGCAGGAAATTATTGGGTCATGAGGTAAGTGATAGTGAAATGGAAACGATCATTGCCCAGGTGGGAATAAAAATACTTTCGAAGAATGGCGATTGGAAACTGACATTGCCAACCTATCGTATGGACATTACAACCCAAAATGATATTGTAGAGGAAGTTGCAAGATTCTATGGTTTTAATAATATACCAATTCCGCCTACCATTAAATTACCAATGGTGCATAGTAAGGGTGTGCGTGCCGATAAGGTGTATGAAGAGATAAGTCTTTTACTAAGCGGAAATGGATTCAGTGAGATTATGAATACCTCGCTTACCTCAAGCCGTTTTGGTATTGATTCATCTTCGGTAAAGCTTGCTAACCCGCTTAGTTCTGATTTAGATATAATGCGCGGCACTATGCTGAACAATGGTTTGGTTTGCATCAATCGTAACCAAAACAACCAGCGACCTGATTTGAAATTGTTTGAATTTGGCAGAACATATACAAAGACTGAAAAGGGCTTTTCTGAAGAAGAGCATTTATCGGTTTGGATGACCGGTAACAGGGCAAAGGAGTCATGGAACAAAAAGACAGATGCAGTTGACTTTTACCTGCTGAAAGGATATGTTGAACAAATTTTGAAAAAAGTTGCCGGCAGAACCACTTGGGAAGAAAGTGCTATAACAGGGAATGAGGATCTAACCGGACTTGTTTTCTCTGCAAAAGGTAAAACGCTTGTTACGTTTGGAACGGTAAGTCAAGTTGTGCTAAAGAACCATGATATAAAAGGCGAAGTATATTATGCTGACTTTAACTGGAAGAATATTCTCAACCTGATATCTGCCAGGCAAGAGATAAAAGAAATAGTAAGGTTCCCGCTTGTGTCGCGCGACCTGGCTTTGGTTATTGAAAAGAATGTGCAGTTTGCGCAATTGAAACAGCTGGCGCTTCAATCTGAAAAGGAACTATTGAAAGAAGTATCGGTATTTGATGTGTATGAAGGTGATAAAGTGGAGCAGGGGAAGAAATCGTACGCATTAAGGTTTTTACTGCAAAGCGAACATAAAACGCTTACTGATAAAGAAATTGATAAGGTAATGGAGAAGCTGATAAAAATATACGAGGAGAAAGCAGGTGCAATTGTCAGAACCAGGTAACCTTCATTGGAACTTCATATTCGGCCAGTATCTTTGTTTCTGAAATTAATCAATAACAAAAACTGTCATGAAGAAACTAATTGTAATGCTGGTAATCCTCGGGTTCGGCGCAGGTTCAGTAATAGCTCAGGATGCTCCAAGGCACGACGACAACAAAGACCATAAGGAAAAGAAACACTCTCATCACCATCATGGCCATGATCATCATGATGACCATAAAGATGGCGATAAGAAATAAGACCTAACGGTTTATTGAATAAGAGGAGGGCGATGGCCCTCCTTTTTTTATTTGCATATCGTTATGAATGACTGAATTATTATAAGTCTGCATAACGGCTTCAAGTAACGAGGATAGTGAGTCTTTTACCAGAGGTTTTTCTTTTATAAGATTATGTGTAAGCATACTGTCCTTTTGGTAGTTGTATAGTGCTGTAATGCGGTTGCCTTCCATTTGCAAACAATAAGGATTCCGGCATATCTGGTATACATCATTTATATAGTTCACGGCAAAATGATTTGCAGTTGAATCAAAAGCATTGTTGCCAAATGCAAAATACGGATGCGGGTAGTTCAGGTATCCAAGTATCGTGGGCATAATATCAATTTGCTGAATGGTAGTGTGCGACCTGCCTTTAAGGTTGGAATGCGGCATGAAAAATATAATAGGTAACTCGTACATACCTAGCCGGTTTGAATAATAAGGATCTTCACTAGGCCCGGCATGGTCGGCTACAAACACAAATAATGTGCTGTCATACCATGCTTTTTTTGACGCTGTTTCAAAAAACTCTTTCAGGGCCAGGTCACTATAGCGTATGCACTTCAATATCTCCATTTCCTGTCCTTTTCGTGGAAACCTGCTGGCATATTTCGCAGGTATATGAAAAGGATGATGGGATGAAAGGGAGAATATATTCGCGTAAAAAGGTTTGTGTAGTGTATCGAGGTTCTTGGCAAAGTATTGGAAGAAAGGTTCATCCCAAATACCCCAAACATCATAATCCGCGTCGTTATGATATTCTGTACGCCCGTAATAATATTTAAAGCCTGCACGCTTGCAGTAGTTAGTAAAGTCCATCGTGCCGTTAGTACCTCCATGAAAAAAAGCTGTTGTATAACCTTCTTTGCCTAAAAGGGTTGGTAGTGTATTTATACTGTCGTGGCTGTATTGCGATGTGGCATAAGGTTCATCCATCCATGAAGGCATACCGGCTGTAACAGAAGGTATCCCCTCAATTGATTTTTTCCCGTCAGAAAAAGCGTTATCAAAAACAAGTGACTGAGAAATAAGTGAATCGAGGAAAGGGGTATTTGTTTTATGCCTGTTATTTAGCGCCCCTATATACTCTTTTGAAAAGCTTTCCAGTATAATAGTAACAACGTTCAGTTTACGGAAAGGCTTTGTTGAGGGATCCTTATATGGGCAATATATTTTGGTACACACATCAGGAGTATAGAAGTTCTTTTCCTTAAGCGGTGGCACACCAAGTGTTTTAAATATGCTGAAGGGTGTATTTATTACCAGGGGAACATCATGAACAGGTGCATAGTACGATGCATCTTCCAGTGTTAGCGGTCTTGCCTGCCAGCCACCCCTGAAGCCTAATACAAGAATAGCCGTTATAACCATATATGAGGCAATGGATGTAGCTACATAGTTTTTAGTGTTCTCAAAAGGGCGTTTTTTTTCGGTAAATGAATAAAGTAAGTATACCAGGAAAGTCATCAGGCCCCACAGCACAAGTATGTACCAATAATCTCTTACTACGCTGGGCATCACTTCTTCTGAATCACTTCCTAAGCTGAGGAATTTAAAAACATCGGCTGTAGATCGTTTGTAAACGAATGAGAGAAACACAGTATCGCCCAACTGCATAAAAATTGCCAGGCTGTTTATTACCACAAATATGGTTTTAAGCACCTGTTTGCGGAATATACTGTCTTCACTGCCAAATGGTACAAGGCTAAGTATTACAAATGGCAGGTTTACCATTATAATAGCAGGTACGTCGAACCTGAGCCCGATAAATAAATAGTGCAGGAATGTTTTGAACCCTACATCGGCAAAATAATGATGGTTATATGCGTAGTAGAAAATGCGACACAGTTCGTATGGAATGAGAAGCAGTAATAATCGCTTGAGCAAAATTTTACAATAGCGAGGAATATTGACCATACAAATGTTCTAAAGCTGCTTCAAATATATTATTTCATTTCGTTAATGAGCTGGGTCGCCAGGTACAGTTCATGGTCCTTGGTGATCTGCTTTAATCTTGAATTCTCAACTTTTACTTCCGATGTGTCTGCTTTCATTTCCTGTGCCTCCTGGCCAATAGGGTAAATTGCAAAAGTAGCATTGCTTGAAGCCAGTTGAGGAGAATTAGCATCTACCTTACCTTGTGAAGAAACGCCGTCAGGGCTCCATATTGCAGATCCGGCAATTGGTTTGGTTATTCTTTCAAACTCCTTATCTGTTGCCTGGCGTTCTTTTTCTTTTTTACGGTACTCATCAAGGTTAAGAGAATATAATGTTTCATCTCTCTGCTTTTTGTACTGAATGGCCTGGGTATGAATCAACTGGAATATGGAATCATTATCCGTTAGCTGTTCAAAATCCTTTTGCAACTTCGAAATATTCGGAGAGTCTTTCCACGGCATATAAGAAGCAGGGGCTATTTTATCTGACTTAATTGGGCATTCTTCATCCTTCTCTCGCGGGTATAAGTATTGGTAAGCATCAGGCATTGGGATATCGGGAGTAACCCCATCCTTTTGAGTGGTGCCACCATTTATACGATAGAACTTGCTGATAGTGATTTTAACAGAACCTAGCGGAGTAAGATCTTTGAATTGAGGATTAATATAATCGTCGAGGTTGAACATTTGCTGAACAGTTCCCTTACCATAGGTTTGAGAACCCATAATAACTCCGCGCTTATAATCCTGTATGGCAGCTGCAAATATTTCAGATGCTGAAGCACTGCCACCATTCACCAGCACAATAAGCGGGCCTCTGTAAAGAATGTTTGTATCGTATGGAGACATTGGAGTTGTCTGGTCGCGTCCGCGCACCTGAACATTAGGGCCGGAAACAAACAGGCCAAGCATTTTTACAACATCTTGTAACGATCCGCCGCCATTATCACGCAGGTCCATAACCACTCCCTGCACATGAGCAGAATTCAGTTCCTTAAGTTCCTGCTTTACATCGGCAAAACATGTTCTTGAACCTGTACCTTCGTAATTGGTATAGAATTCAGGCAGGCGTATGTATCCTACTTTTTTACCGCTTTCTTCAATTACTGCATCATGCGCGTAAGTATCTTCCAGGTGAATTACATCGCGTATAAGAGTAACTACTTTCATAGAATTATCAGGTCTCTTCATAGTAAGCCTTACTTCAGTGCCTTTTTTACCACGAATAAGCTGAATAGCTTTATCGATAGGCATACCTTGTATATCAACAGGTTCATTACTGCCTTGCGCCACTTTCATAATAATATCACCTTCCTTAATTTCTCCGCTCTTCCATGCAGGGCTACCTGATACAACGTGTGCAATGGTAATGTTACCGCTCTTATCAAGCAGTTGTGCGCCAATACCTTCCAATTGGCCCGACATGGTAATGTCAAAATTCTTTCTTTCCTGCGGTTCAAAGAATTCAGTGTGTGGGTCAAATGCATTGGTTATGCAGTTCAGGAATGCTGAAAGACGCACTTCGTTGCTTTCTTTTGCAAAACTGGTGAAGGCATTCTGGTTTGCATCCAATACCTTTTTACGGGCATCTTTCTCAATTTCGTCATAGGTCTTTATTTTAACCGAAGTGTCTTTTTTCTCCTGTGCTTTTTCCTGGTTGGCCAGGGCTTCGCTAATATGTATCAGCACCTGGTATTTTACATATCTCCTCCAGTAGTCACGCAATTCATTAGTGTCTTTTGCATAATGTTGCTTAGCCGGCTCCAGTTCTATATTCTCATCAACTGAAAAATTCATGGGCTGGGCCAATAACTGCTTTATATATACTGAATCCTGGGCACGACGTTGGTTATATATAGAATTAACAAGGTCATAAAATTCAAATGTTCCGGCAGCTATTTCATCATCAATTTTATACTCGTATTTCGATATCTGGTCCATGTCGCCTTGGGTAAAGAAATCTTTACTTTCCAATCGTTTCATATACATTCTGTATACTCTTTCAGAAAGGGTGTCATCGAGCGGAAGAGGACTGTAATGCATATTCTTAAGGCCCGACATCATCAGGTCCATAGTGGCTTTTCTTTTATCACCGCCTTCGCCCGCCGGTTGGCGCAATACTGCGCATAATAATAACCCTGAGGTAAGGGCAAGCAAAAGGTACAGGGAAAGCCTTGTTTTATTCATGAAGTCAATTATTCTTTTCATAGTATAACAAAGATACGTGTTTTAACATGCAACAAATACCCGCAACGCTCTTAAATAATGTTAAATAACCACGTTCACTATTTTATTCGGCACAATTATCATTTTCTTGATCGGGCTATCCTGCAGCCATTTTTTTGTGGCTTCATTCGCTAACACTTCTTTTTCAATTTGTTCTTTTGTTAAGGTCAACGGCAACTCAAGCATAAAACGCGTTTTGCCGTTAAAAGATACAGGGTAGGAGAAAGTGTTTTCAACTAAATAAGCCTCATTAACTATTGGAAAACTTGCCTTCAAAATAGAATCTTTATGGCCGGCTTGTTTCCATAATTCCTCGGTAATGTGAGGTGCAAAAGGAGATAAGGCGACTAACAAAGGTTCCATTATTTCGCGTTTATTGCATTTTAATTCGTTCAACTCGTTAAGGCATATCATAAATGCACTTACACAGGTGTTGAATGAAAGACGTTCAATATCTTCTTTTACTTTTTTCAAAGTTTTGTGCAATACTTTCAACTCTTGCGGGTTTGCTTTTTCTTCTGATAGTGCTAATCCTTTTTCATTAAAGAAATTCCTCCACAGTTTTTTTAAGAACCCATGTACACCGCTTATTCCCTGTGTGCTCCATGGTTTGCTTAATTCAATAGGGCCAAGGAACATTTCGTACATACGCAAGGTATCGGCGCCGAATTGTTCTATTATATCATCGGGGTTTACAACGTTCCACTTTGATTTGGACATTTTTTCAACTTCCCGTGTACAGATGTAAGGTTCTTCTTCAGGGAAAAATTCTATGGAAACCTTAAGGTCCTTAAAAAAACTAGATGCAAATGGCTTGAATTTTTCTTTATCAAGAATATTATCAGAAGAAACGTATTCAACAGGAACATGGTGAGTAGTAAAAAACATTGAATGAGATGTTCCTCTTGCAGTGCTAACGTTAGAAAGGTTAGCATTCGGATTATTTTTGATTACAACTTTCTTTAAGAATTTAATAAATTCTTCTCTTGGTTCTTGTTCAGTTTTAATTTTGTTTTCCCACTCTTTTGTAATATATATAACAGGCCAAATAGAACCGGGTTCATCGCCATGCATTTGATACATTGTTGGGTTAACTCTTGTTGCAAACGCTGAAACCCCTTGTATCATTCCCTGGTTTACTAGTTTTTTAGCAGGTTCAATAAATGGCAGGTATCTAAAGTCATTCAAAAATTTGGTCCAGAAACGGAAGTATAATAAATGCCCTGTAGCATGCTCAGCACCGCCTACATAAAGGTCAATGTTCTCCCAATACTTTATGGCATCCTTACTTGCAAACTCGTTTACATTGTTCGGGTCTTCATAACGTAAATAATACCATGAACTACCTGCCCAGCCAGGCATTGTTGTATATTCGTATTCGTACTTACCCTGGTATTTCCAATTCTTTGCTCTTGCCAATGGTGGCTCACCTGTTTCAGTTGGCTGAAATTTATCTACCTCAGGTAATACCAATGGCAGTTCTTTTTCATCTAATGGGTAAGGTACTCCGTCTTTATAATAAATGGGTATTGGCTCGCCCCAGTAACGCTGACGGCCAAAAGCTGCATCGCGTAAACGAAAATTCACTTTTCCTTTTCCTATTCCGCGTTTCTCAATTTCTTCAATTGCTTTTTTTATGGCAGCCTTAACTTCTAATCCGTTCAGGAAATCAGAGTTGATGCATTTACCTTCTTTGCCATCAAAACTTTCTTTGCTGAAGTCCCACCCTGGCGGTGCTTCAATCACCTGAGGAATTGCAAGCCTGAACTGTTTGGCAAAAGCATAGTCGCGTGTATCATGCGCAGGTACCGCCATTACAGCGCCGGTGCCGTAACCAAGCAATACATATTCGCCTATCCATACCGGTACTTTTTTGCCCGAGAAAGGATGAATAACATAGGCTCCGGTAAATTCTCCGGTCACTTTTTTCTCGGCTTGTCTTTCCCGCTCCGATTTATTCTTGGCCGTGTTTGCATAAGCCTCTACAGCAGCTTTTCTATCGGCAGTGGTTATCTTTTTTACAAGTTCATGTTCGGGTGCAAGGGTAACAAATGTTACACCAAAAACTGTATCGGGCCGGGTTGTGAATACTTCAATGCTTTCATTGTGCCCATCTAATTTAAACCGTAACGAAGTTCCTTCTGATCTGCCAATCCAGTTACGTTGAGCATCTTTAATGCTTTCAGGCCAGTCAATTGTATTCAGATCATTCAATAAACGTTCAGCATAAGCAGTAATACGCATGCTCCATTGTGGCATCAGTTTACGTTCCACAGGGTAACCACCACGTTCCGAAACGCCGTCTTTTACTTCATCATTTGCCAACACTGTTCCCATTGCTGGGCACCAGTTTACCCAAGCCTCGCTCAGGTATGCCAGGCGGAAATTCATTAACAGGCTTGACTTTTCTGCTTCAGAGAATGTTGCCCATTGCTCTTTGGTAAAAGCTGCAACATCATCATTACCAACAAAACCTTCTTTCTCAAAACCAGCTACCAGTATAGTTATCGGTTCTGCCTTTTGTTTCTGGTAATTGTAATACGATTTAAATAGTTGAAGAAATATCCATTGGGTCCATTTATAATACGCAGGGTCGGTAGTGCGTATCTCGCGGCTCCAGTCAAATGACAGGGCAATTTTATCGAACTGATCTCGGTAACGTGCAATATTTTTTTCGGTTGTAACAGCAGGGTGTTGCCCGGTTTGAATAGCATATTGTTCAGCAGGCAAACCAAATGAATCGTACCCCATCGGGTGTAATACATTGAACCCGGTGAGTCTTTTATAACGTGCAAATATGTCCGATGCTATATACCCTAAGGGGTGGCCAACATGCAGCCCTGCCCCTGATGGGTAAGGAAACATATCGAGCACATAATATTTTGGCTTTGCTGTATTATTATCTACCTGGTAGGCCTTATCGTCAGCCCATTTTTTGCGCCAGTTGGCTTCTATTTCTCTGAAATTATATTCCATAATCTTGGTACACTTGTAAGGCTTGCGAATTTATGAAAAAGAACGCTTCTCCACTTGTTTTTGCCTCAAACCCTAAAAGGGAGTTTTAAGGGTTTTGGTGTAATGTATTTTAATTTGTCTTAGGTGTGCTCTCTTTGTTCTGGTTATCGGGCCCTTTAATGGCAAGGGGTAAGTAAATATATAGCCTGAAATCAGTTATTGCTGACTGAAAGTGTTTATTAAAGTAGCGGGGTAAAATCAGTATTTTAAAATAAATTTATTCTTCATTTTAATAAACCTGCTTTCAAAAAAACGAAACGATAAAGCGGCAATAATTATGGTACCTGCTATTTTTACTATAATAATTAAGCTTATGGGCCAGCTTTTGCTATTACGATTAATTAACATAAAAAATGGAATATGATATAAATATATTCCATAACTTATTTTACCTATATATAGCACTAACCTGTTTTCAAATAAATATGCCAGCAGTTTATGCTTATAGGTGACAAGTATTAATATAACTATAGTAATAAAAGGTAGTAAGCATGTTACCAGGAAGCTTAAATAAAAGTTTTTTGATATGAAGAAAAAGATCAATGTCATAGCAGAAAATGAAATACACAGATATCGGAAGATCAAATCCGGCTTAATTCCATTCCGTAAAAATATTGACAATAGGGCGCCAGCCGAAAGATAATCAAGATTTGAAAGGGTATTTCCCCAACCTATGTATTTATAAAAAACATACCGGTTGATTATTGAAATAAGAATAAGCATGAAACAACAAATTACCAGAGCTTTTTTCGAAAGGTATTTTACAAGGAAGGGGAAGAAAATATAAAATTGCTCTTCAATGGCGAGTGTCCAGGTATTGCCAAGCCATAAAGGAAAAGAAATATGCCAGTTATTTAATGCGAGCTTAAAGTTTTGTATGTAAAACAGGTAATACCAGGCATCTTTAATATTTCTACCTAGTATTATGGCAAGTATTATGGCTGTAAAAAGTAACAGGTAATAAACCGGGAATATCCGTAAAAAACGGCGTGAATAAAAAACGCTGAAATAATTAACCGCTTCTTTTGATTGTAAAAGTATAGACGTTATTAAAAAGCCCGATAATACAAAGAAAAAATTAACTCCCAGCCATCCGGGTCCTATACATGGCATATCGGCGTGAAATAATATTACGGCAATAGCCGAATAAGCGCGTAATCCATCCAGGGCAGGATAGTATTTTTTATTTTCAAATCGTAGCATTTCTTTCAGCTAAATGCGGTTTTAAAACAGATCTCGGTAACATACATAACTTAATTATGGGTCGTTATTCAGCGACAATATAATGTAATAAACATACATATACCATCTTCACCTAAAATAAGGGGCTTTGTACTGTATCAGGTAAACTGCTACACCAGCACTATACAGCATATATACATAATTTTCACGCAAAGCCATCGAAACCATATACCAGTAGGAGCTTTGAAACCCGCAGCGGTAACTTGAATGTGTTGGCAGAAGCAAGAGTTTTAAAGCCCCTTTATGGGTTTAGGGCTGACTAAATATTGAAGATACGCAGCGGAATATTATCTTTGCTTTAATGGATACCGCCGAATACAAAGAAGTTTCCGGAATACGGAGCTGGGCCGAAGAGGATCGCCCGCGTGAAAAGCTTTTGCAGAAGGGCTCTCATGTACTTTCAGATGCTGAACTTATTGCTATATTGATAGGCTCAGGCGTGCCGGGTGAATCGGCTGTGGATGTATCAAAAACCATACTGAAAAGTGTTGATAATAACCTTAATGAATTGGGTAAACTGACCGTTTATGACCTGAAGAAATTTAAGGGAATAGGGGAGGCTAAGGCAATAACTATTGTTGCTGCGCTTGAACTGGCTAAAAGAAGAAGGGTATCGGAAGTAAAACAGAAGGAAAAGATAAACGGAAGTAAGGATGTGTATGAATATTTCCACCATTTAGCTGACTTACGTAATGAGGAATTTTGGGTGATGTATTTGAACCGTGCCAATAAAATTATTACTGGTCAAAAAATTAGCCAGGGTGGCATTACAGGCACAGTTGCGGATACCCGGTTGATATTTAAAGCGGCACTCGATAATTTTGCATGCAGTATTGTATTATGCCATAATCACCCATCGGGTAACCTGGCGCCGAGTAATGAGGATAAAACGTTGACACAAAAAATAAAGCAGGCAGGAACTTTGTTGGATATTAGTGTGTTAGATCACATTATAGTTTCTGATAATGGTTACTTTAGCTTCGCCGACGAGGGACTTTTATAAAGCATTCTATGATCAAAATATTGACCGTTATTGGTGCAAGGCCACAGATAATTAAATCTGCTGCATTGAGCCGGGCTATACGAACCCATTTTTCCCGAGATATTAAGGAGCTTATTCTGCATACGGGGCAACATTATGATGAAAATATGTCGGAAGTGTTTTTCAGAGAAATGGGAATACCTGCACCTGATTATAATTTGAATGTAGGTTCTGGCTCGCATGGCAAGCAAACGGCGGCCATGTTAGATGGAATAGAAGAGATATTAATAAAAGAAAAACCACACTGCCTTGTTGTGTACGGCGATACTAATTCAACCCTTGCTGCTGCGGTTGCTGCTGTTAAAATTCATATACCGGTTGTTCATATTGAAGCGGGCCTGCGTTCATTCAATAAAGCAATGCCCGAAGAAGTGAACCGCATTGCATGCGACCATTGCTCTACATTATTGTTCAGCCCTACAAAAACGGGGTACAATAATCTTATTAAAGAGAATTTCAACCCGGATAATAAACATCCTTTTACGCCAGATAAGCCGGGCATTTACCATTGCGGGGATGTGATGTATGATAACACATTGTACTTTGCCGAAGTGGCAGATAAGAACACTGAAATTATTGATGGATTGGGATTGAAAGGGAAGCAATTCATTCTGCTTACCATACACCGTAACAACAATACCGACGACCCTGAAAGGCTCAATAGTATACTTAGTTCGTTGAATCAGATCAGCATTGATAATAAGATAGATATTGTATTTCCTGCACACCCGCGCACATCAAAAATGCTTGAGCAAGGCCACGGAAAGAATATTCTGGAAAAACTTAAAGCTAATAAACAGTTCCATATTATTCCTCCTGCATCGTTTCTTGAAATGCTAACATTGGAGAAGAACTGTTCAATGGTTTTTACCGATTCTGGCGGAGTACAGAAAGAAGCTTTCTTTTTGCATAAACCATGTATTGTTTTGCGTGCAGAAACCGAATGGACTGAGTTAGTTGAATGCGGTAATTCTATTTTAGTGGAAGCCAGTGAAAAACGAATTAAAGAAGCTTATTTGCAATTGAAAGGGAAGAGAGATTTTGCATACCCACCTATTTTTGGAGATGGTAAAGCGGCAGAATTTATATGTAAAGAGATTTTGAGCAATTTTTAATATGGCAGCGGAATTACTTATTTATAGTCCTAAACTTACTCCCCGAATTACTTATACTTTTTCGCTTTTCTTTGAATCGCTTATAAATACAGCATATAAAGTAACAAGTGATGTGCTGGAATATAAGAACCATACTGGCCCTAAGTTGAATTATTCTGCCCAGGGAATCGGGCAAAATGAAGTTTTTATCCAGGCTGTCGACTTGCTTTCAGAAACCAGAATACATGCACAGAATATAAATGTGACAGAGTGGGAAGGGATGAAAATATTCTTCCTGACAAATGGCTCTTTGCCCTTTGACATATTCGCAGCTTCGTTTTATTTAGTGAGCCGGTATGAAGAATATTTGCCTTTCACAGGTGATAAACATGGTCGCTACCCGCACTCAGAAAGCCTGGCATGTAGGAACGGATTTTTGGATACTCCTTTGGTGAATTATTGGGCTGAAAAACTAAAGGCTGTTTTATGTAAAGCGTTTCCGGATATGGTATACAGAGAAAACTCATATACGTTTATTCCAACGGTTGATGTTGATATAGCGTATGCGCATAAAGGACGTGGCATCATGGGTACAATTGCTTCGTACCTGAAGGCTTTATTCAAGGCCGATATTCCATTAATAGTTAAAAAAACTTCTACTCTGTTAGGTTTGCGGCCTGATGAATACGACACTTTCGTATACATGCATGATATTTTCAGGATGAAGAATGTAAGCCCTGTTTATTTTATTCTGGCTGGTAAACGGGGCGAATTTGACAGAAATATTTCTACCGGCACTAAGGCCTTTTCAAGTTTAATGGATGACCTTAGCTTTCGGGGTAGCATGGGAATACATCCTTCTTACGGGTCAGCAAATAACAGAGATGTAATAAGGCGTGAAATTGGTTATGTAGAAAAAGGCATGCGGGGCAGGCTTGCCAAATCGCGTCAGCATTTTTTGAAAATGGTATTGCCCGATACCTATCGTTGCCTTGCGGCGCTTAAAATTACAGATGATTATACTATGCAATATCCGGGTATACATGGATTCAGAGCAAGTATATGTACTCCCTTTTTCTTTTATGACCTGCCTGCAGAAGAGGAATTACCTGTGAGGGTTCATTCCGGTGCAATAATGGATGGGACCTTGAAAGACTATCAGAAACTATCGCCTGAGGAAGCAATTAAGATTGCTAAAGAACTTATTGAAAAAGTAAGAAAATGTAAAGGCGAATTCATAGCTGTGTTTCATAACGACAACCTTAGTGAGCAGGGTGAATGGAAAGGATGGAGAGAAGTATTTGAGAAGATAGTTGCTGCTGCTGCTTAAATTACCTGCTTGCTGATTTTTTTATTCAGGTATTCTTTTAAAATAGGGTGCATTACATAATACTGGTCAATAGGCTTGCCACTCACTTCCTGTTTTGTGAAACTCAACTTCTTATCCAAATATCCTTTTACTGCTTTACCCATTAACGCATTGCTTTTAAAGAAGCTATACGCACGGTATTCTGCAATGGTTTGAAGGTTAGGTGTTTCAATCTTATCCTGTAACAGAATATCTCCCTCATCAATTCCTTTTGATATTCGGTGAATGGTACCATACATATTCTGGTTCTCCCAAAGCGCCCATTCAACATTATTCATGCCGCGATAGGCAGGTAGTTTTGATGCATGAACATTTAAGAAAATGGCGTTGTTAAGATTTAATACCGCTGCATTCAGTTTGCCACTATTGCAGGCTATAATTGCATAACCCATACTTTTTATCAATGCAATGGTGGATGCCGAATTAATTCCATTTGCCGGAATGACCTTTGCCAAGGAGAGAAAAGTATCTGTTTCTTTTTCTGCTTCAGCGCTAAGCTTATACGTTGAAACAGAAGTGTTGCCCTTGCTGCGCGATAAAATATAGGAAATGCTTTTAAGCTTGTATTGTCTAAGATTTTTTTTAATGAAACCAAATGCTTTTGAAAAACGATACCTGCCACTATAATGCAGAATAATAAAATCGGGTTTAATGCCTTGTTGAAGCATAGAGTAAAGTTGCTCCCTGAAGTCTTTATTCGAAAGGCTATGTGTAGTTAATCCCGTCTTCATTTAGCACCACTTAAAGTTATAGCTTCCTGCAAACATTCTTTTTCCAATAACAGGGAATCAGCAAAATATTTGGTTGCCCAGTTCGGGAAGTTAAATGCCTCATATCTTCCCCATAAAGGATAAGAACCCGGCATAGCTCCTTTTGTATCAGCCGATTCACTCACCTGCCTGTCCTGAATAAAAATAAGCTGATCATTCATTTTCATAGCTGCATTCAGGTATTGAATGTTCTTTGTCAGTTTATACAGTTTTAACCATATAATGGATATCTGGGCACAGCCTGTGCAAATTATATCCTGAGATCCTTTCCAGTTTCTATCAAACCTGCCACTTAAATATTTATGCTTGCTGAACAACTCGAATAATTTATCAGCGCTTTTTATAGCAGCATCTAACACCTTTTTGTCATTCAATAGTAAACCTGATTCTAATAGCCCATCTATAGTATACGCAATGGTATGCAGTATGGGTTTGTTGTTATGTTTAATAGTATTATCACAATCTTCAAACCAACCATTTTCCAATTGTTTTTTGTCAATTACCCAATTCAGGTTATTGACAGCTTTTTGTTTGTACAACTCATTTTTGGTTATCTCATATACTTGCAAAAGAGGTGCGTCAACATAACTGTCATATACCCGCGGCACTCCCATAAAAGCAGATTTTTTCCAGCATCCATCATCTTCCTGAATAGAACATAACCAATCGCATGCTTTAACTGCTGAGTCCAAATATTTTTTGTCATTGGTTTGCTTATAAAGGCCCACCATGCCCCGTATTATCTGCCCCGTATTGAATACCACCTCAGCACGGTTATCGGCCATATATTCTCCCTGCCATCCGCCACTTTGTTTTTGAATGGTGATCAGCCAGTCGCCACATCGTATTGCATTTGTCAGTATCTCATTCTTTTGCACTTGTTCAGCATAACGCAAAAGGGTAGGGATAATGTAACCTGACGTTTCAGGATATGAAGTGGTCCAGCCGGTTATGATACGGTATGAACCAAATCCGCCATCACTCATCGAGGCCTGTGAATGGAGCAGCCAATTAATAGTTTTGGTTAATGCTTCACTCCGTTCTGTTTCATTGTAAGTTTTATCTGACCAGGGGTTTATAGTCTGATTATTGATGACTCTTTGTCCTAATGAATACCGGAAAAAATCGCGCAGTACAATATTCCTCTCTCGCTTAAATAGCAGAGAGACACTGAAATTGCGGGCGTATCGTAAAAGGCCTGTAAGCATACAATTGTTTCAGTACAAAGCTAAGAGAATTAATTCTTCACTTCTCCGTTAAAGTCTGTTGCAAGCCGAATGAATATATATTTGCAATTGTGATAAAGTACCTCTCATATAACGATATTGATAAAGCAAAATGGGATTCCTGTATACGGAACTCTGTTAACGGGCTTATATATGCTTATTCCTGGTACCTGGATATTGCATGCAATAAATGGGATGGCCTGGTGGAAGATGATTACAAAAGTGTAATGCCCCTGCCACGTGGCGAAAAATATGGCTTCCTTTATACCTATCAACCTACCTTTACCCAGCAGCACGGTGTGTTCTCTACCAGTAAAATTACCAATACCAAGGTTGAAGAGTTTCTGAAAATGATTCCTGCCAGGTACAAGTATGTTGAACTTAGCCTGAACACATTTAACCGGGCAAAAGATGATTCATTTGAAACCAGCGAAGGTGTTACACACTTACTTGATCTTATTTCATCGTACACTACGCTGCAATCGAATTACTCAACACAAACAAAGCGGAATTTAAAAAAAGCATTATCCAGTTCATTAACCATAGCTAAAAGCATTCCGCCCAAAAAAATAATAGATCTTTTCAAAGCTAACCGGGGTAAAAATTATGATATAACCGGAGCCCAGTATACTATGCTGAACACATTAATGCTTGCCTGCATTAAGAAGGGGCTGGGGCAATGCTGGGGAGTATACACAAAAGAGAAAGAGCTTTGTGCCGGGGCTTTTTTAGCTGAAAGCAACCGTCGTGTAATATTCCTTTTTTCGGGAACCAACAAAACAGCTTTTGAAACCCAGGCCATGACATTTCTTATTAACCGATATATTGAAGAGAACGCCCAGCAAAACCTGATATTCGATTTTGAAGGTTCTTCAGACCCTGATGTGGCAAGGTTCTATAAAGGATTTGGCTCTAAAGAAGTTCACTTTATTAAAATACGAAAGAACAATTTGCCTGGCCCTGTTAAGTGGCTTAAGGAAATGCAGGTGAAGAAAAAGACCTCGGCCATAAAGCAGAAATAGCGGGTATCTGTAATGAAAGATGCGCCTAATTCTCTTTTTCCCCTGATGAAATAGTTGGGTTCTACTACCAAAAAATATATTAGGACTTCACTGATAAAATTTCTATCTTTGGAAAAGAAAGCGTTACCTGAATCGTATATTTTAATTGTTGTAGATAGTAGAGAGGCTTATGGGCTGGCATGAAGTAAAACAGATTTTAGGCATATTCAGTTTAAGTACAGTTAAGTTTGGTTTCGGAGGGGTTCCATGGGCCGTTTTTGCCCACATGCCTTTTTTTGAGGCAGTAACCCTTACTACTGCAGGCGGCGTAACCGGCAGCATAGTTTTTGCTAACATAAGTGAATGGGCGCTCGATGCCTGGTATAAGTTCAGGCTAAAGTATATACCTTATCGCAAGGCCAGAACAAAAACAGTGT
>DATHNG010000095.1:0-6089 GCA_035486275.1 Bacteroidia bacterium | reverse complement strand
ATTTAATTGCTCAAGCATTGCAAGCAATCCACTTATCTGGTTTGAAGGCTTAATGCTAATTCCCTTATCAACCGCTCTTATTAGTTCTTCTGCAATAATTGGTTTCAGCAAATAATCAATGGCATTTGCCTTAATAGCTTTTAATGCAAACTCTTCATGTGCGGTAGTAAAAATAACACTGTAATTCATTTCTTTAGTTTGCTCAATAACCTCAAAACCACTACCCGATGGCATTTGAATATCAAGAAAAACAATTACAGGTTTATGTAAAATTATGGCCGAAACGGCATTTTGAACATTATGCACAATAGCCTTAACTTCAAGTTTAGGGCAATAGTTTTTAATTAGTATTTCTAATGACTCAGCCCCGTCATGCTCATCATCAACTATAATAACAGGGTAATTCATTTGTTCAACATAAATTTCATTTGCTAAAATTAATATTCCTTTGTGAATTCCGCTTAAATTCAGGCAATTAATTAATTTAGTTACTTTACGCCTCTAATGCTAAAACAAAAAAACACTACGTATTTATACCTAGAAAAGAGACTTGTTTTCTTTGTTATATTCTTTACTTCAATACTTCAATATTCCCTACCGGCTTTATCACAACAACCGGTGCTAAAGAATTTTAGTGTTAGGGATGGGCTACCTAGTTTTGAAACTTATTGCGCCACGCAGGACTCCAAAGGGTTTATATGGTTTGGAACCGATGGAGGTGTATCATGTTTTAATGGTTATACTTTTAAAAACTACACTATAGAAAACGGGCTTGTAGATAATACCGTGTTTGGTATTTACGAAGACAGGCATGGTAGAATATGGTTCCGTTCATTATCGGGCAAACTGTGTTACTGGCATAATGATTCTATTTATACTATTGGCGCTAATGATAGTATATTACATAATATACGAAACTGTATCATGTCTACCTTTTATATTGATAGCGGAGATACAATTTGGTGCGGGATCAGGGGTGGTACCTGCTATTTTAAAATAAACCCGGGATATAAGAGTTCTGATTTTCATTGCATTATACCTAAGATGAAAACAGGATACATAATTGAAATTGAAAAAGGGCATTTTATATCAGGTAATATAATTGAAACCTATCAGCCCGAAGTAGAAGTTCTTTACAGTAAACAACAGGTAAAACAGATAATTCCACTTCGGTTTAGTACTTCTTATAAGGATAGCTTAGCGTTAAAAAGCTTAAGTATTGGCTATTTTTATTTTGCCGAGGACACCGATAACACATTTTATGCCTTTACAGGTAACGATATCATTAAGCTCGACACAAATGGAATGAAACCGCTTTATAATACAAAACCAATTATTGGCCATACTACTTGTTTTGTAAAAAGCAGAAATAACCTGTGGCTCTCTGTTTATCACCAAGGCCTTTTCAATGCTCAGGTATCAAATGGCAAAATAACACCTGGTAATATTCACATACTTAATGGATATTCAATAAGTAATACAATGACTGATAATGAAGGAGGGTTATGGATAACAACATTGGAAAATGGCGTGTATTACCTTGCCCCTAGTCACTTTCTAAGAGAATATGAGCTACCGGTAGGCCAATCGGTTATTTATTATACGCTTAGCAAGCTTGATAAAAACCATATGACAATAAGCCACTCAAAAGATACTGTCGACCTTGTTAGCGAGGATACTACAATAAAGAACATCAGCTTACATACAACAAACGGATTCTCAACTTTGTTTGCTCACACCAATATTACTTACCCTGTAATCATTAAAACGGGGAACTTATATGGCGATCGTTCCTTCATGGCATATATATTATTTAACAAAGGTGGTAAACCTCAACCTATAGTAGATAAAAATAATGCGCTCGGATGTTACCTTACTGCTATAGATTCTGTAAATAAACGTGCCTATATCCTGAACAGATATTGTTTATACAGTGTAAGCGAAAACAATGAGCAAGCAGTGCTGCTTGCAACACTTCCTTCCCGAACATCCTCATGCTATCTTGACCTCGAAGGATATCTTTGGCTGGCATGTAATAATGGACTTTGGGCATATTACAATGGCAAAATGGAGTACCATGGAAATGATGGGCCATACCTTAACGAACGCATTGAAGGCATTGCACATAGCGCTGATGGAGCTTATTATTTTGCCACATATGGGAATGGCGTGCTTGTAAAAAAAGGAAATAACATAAAGCGGCTCACTATTGCAAATGGTCTTATTTCAAATAATTGCCAGAATATCTTTATTGACAGTTATAACACTATATGGGTGGGTTCAAAAAGCGGCTTATCGGCACTAGTGCTTGATACAACAGGCAATTATAGCATTACAAAATACAATCTGATAGATGCCCTACCAAGTCAAAAAATTCAACAGATAGGCCAAACGGAAAACAAGCTTTGGATAGCGTCTGAAAACACAATCATTTCTCATACATTACCTGCAATAGAAATAAAAAAAGCCCCTTCGCTTTTTATTACATCCTTCATTGTAAACGATATTAATTTTTCAACAGAAAAGCCTACAGATCTGCATTATAATCAGAACCATATAAAAATATCGTTCATCGGGTTATCATATAATAGTTTCGGCAAACTGGAATATAAATACAGGTTATTGGGGTTAGATACTGCCTGGTATAGTACGCAAAACCCATTTGTACAGTATCAATTTCTGCCGCCAGGAGACTATACATTCACAGTTAAAGCAATAACTGCTGAAGGCATAGAGAACCCAGGCATTGTAAGCTTAAGGTTCAGCATACATAAGCCCATTTGGTTAACCGTCTGGTTTATAATCCTAGAAATTTTATTAGCCGGAACAACTGCTTTTGTTTTTATTCAATTCAGGTTAAGGGCCATTCGAAAAAAAGAAGAAGAAAAAACACTTATAAACAAACGCATTGCCGATATTGAAATGAAGGCTCTGCGTGCCCAAATGAACCCACATTTTATTTTTAATGCAATCAATTCTATTCAAAACCACATATTAAAAAACGATAGCAAAACAGCGCAGGACTATCTTGCACGGTTTGCGCGCCTTATAAGGAATGTAATGGAGAACTCAAAATCAGAAGACATTCCATTGGGGCAGGAATTAGACACATTGAAACTATATATTAGTCTTGAACAACTCAGGGCCAATGGTAAATTCCAGTTTTCCATATCCGTTGCCGATTCTGTTTCTCTTTACAATACTATGATTCCACCTTTACTATTACAGCCTTTTGTAGAAAACGCAATATTACACGGTTTAATGCCATTGCAGGATAAGACTGGATTACTGACTTTAGCCATTGAAGAGCATACCCATCAGCTAATATGCACTATACAAGACAATGGCATTGGCAGAAAAAAAGCTGAGGAGATAAAGAAAAACAGAGCTGCTTCGCATCGTTCAATGGGTATATCGGCAACTGAAGACAGGATCAACATACTTAATAACCTTCAGCCCGGTATGGCTAATATTGCTATCACTGATATTACTGAACCACATACCGGAACCATTATTAAGATAACGATTCCGCTAAAGATCGATCAATAGGCAATATTACTTTACCATTATGGTTTTAATATACCTTTCACTGCCTGAAAGGCCAACGAACATATATGTACCTGCCACTAAGTGCGCATTAGCAAGAGCCATTGAAAACCTGCCTCTTTCAATTTCTACTTGCTGTGTTAGCACGTCCCTGCCCATCATATCGTAAATATGCACTTCCATAGTATTAAAGGCTGGATCTGCCATAAATAATCCATTAAGTACAGTACCATCCGTCGGGTTAGGATACACAACCATATCCGTGTTAGTTGTTATCTCATCTATTCCTGTAGGAGTACTTGAAACGCTCAGGTTATCTATTCCCACATCAGAAGTGCCTTTATCAGTTACTATAAACCTTATAACGCCTGTGGAAGATGTTGCTGTAGTTGTTACAGATTCATTTGTCCAGGCAGATACCTGAGCAGAAATTCTCATCAACGTATCGGTAAATGTTTTACCTCCATCGGTAGAAAGTACAACATCAAACTTAAATGGTGAAGGTGAAGCCTCGTTATGTATATAGTCGAAACTAATGGTTTTAGTGCCTGCTGCAGAAAGATTTATATATAAGTCAAGCGCACCGGTAGAACCTGCCGGAGGAGGATCGTTGTGAAACCTGGCGCTATAAGTACCATTTGAAGCTGCAGGTGTATATGCTCCGCTGGTCGGTGAAGACCAATCTCCACCTGTATAGTCGTCTCTATGCCAGTAGTCATCACCATCCGGTGTAGTTCCACCAATACTGCTTTTCCAGAATTTATCGGGCAATCTCTGGTCAGCCTGGCCGCAGCTATCGTATATCCATTGGGTTTCAAAAGAAGTGGAATACGGTACAGTAGTATAAAAGGTTTTACATACCGGAGGCACTGTGGGGCCTATAAAGGAATTAAATTGAGCTGTGTCTCCATTGTAACTATCACCATCTACACCACCGCTAGTAATTCCGGAAACGGTTACATTCCATGAGTATTGCTTAAAGGTCCATGTTGGCCATGAACCCAGGTAGGTACCACTTGGTGTGGCAGTTGGACTACCGTCAGGGTCCGCAGTCCATAAAGGATACGAGGTAAGTGATGTTCCCAGGTAATTTGCAATGGAGCCTGTTGTATATAATATTGGTTTCACTCCTGTTGCATTTTGTACAGCAGTCATCCAGGCCTGTACCCAGGCAACCAAAGCCGAACTGGTAAAATAACTTGTTAAAGCAGTTCCGCTTGGTGGATCTTCTAAGTCAAGTGCGGGAGGCAGATTACCTGCTTTAATGTATGAGCCTGCAATACTCACAAAATAATTAGCCTCTGCAGTTGCTGTATTCGTTTCAGGATGCGCAAAATGATATGCGCCCATTACAACTTTAGCCGAGGTACCATTCGTTTCATTATATGTAAAATCGGCATCTGCAATGGTTGTTCCTTCAGTAGCTTTTGCCCACGCAAAAAGTTTTGTTGAAGTATTCCTGACTGATGACCATGTAGGTGTACCCTGATAGGAAGAAACGTCAACACCTAATATAGTCTGTGCAGTAGAGCACAGGCTAAAAGATGCAATTGCAGTAATTACAAGTAATTGTTTTTTCATTTCTTTGATGGTTCAATTGTTTTAATGCACTTCCACCCTTTTCCATTTACATAATAAGAGAAGACCAATGTCTTTTCAGCGTATTTTGAATTAAGTTCATATTTACCTTTCTTTTCAACCAGAATATCCTTGTATTCTTTATTCACTTCAAACTTTTTCTTGCTTGCGTCATTTGGTTGAACTATCAATACAAAAGCGGTATCGTTTATAGTGAGCCTGAATTCATCGTTATAAGGATCAACCGATTGTATTTTACCGGTTATTGTTTTATCCTGTCCAAAGGCTGTTAGCCCAATAATAGATAAAACAGCAATTATGCTTCTTGTTTTTTTCATAAGTATATTTTAGAAAGTTTGCTTAAAACAAAGATAGAAAAAAACCAATGCAAAACAAAGCAATCGCTCCAGTTTATATGATTTAGATGAGGTAAATGGTTTTAGATAAGGGCAATACGGAAATAAAAAATTGGACTTCAGTCAATTATTGATCTAACCCCATTATTTATAATTATTATATCTGGCTTCTGCTGAAAAGCGCATGCCCCTTTATTATAGTTAAAATAAGTGAGAACTCCCAAGCACCTCTGCCACCTGTAAATGCATCAAGGTAAGAAGTATTAATATCGTAACTGAAACGGAAAACATGCTCTCCATACTTTATTCCCGTATTTATTACTACAGCGTCATTAACTCTATCGTTCGCACCAAGTATAACCTGGAACGGTGTTGTGCCAATTTTATAATAACCCAACAAACCAGCATCAAATTCTGTAACGCCTGCCTCATTCATGTAAAATAACATAGGAGTTATCTTCAATTTTTCATTTACGTTAAAATCGCAACCACCTTGAAAATTAAAACGCATAGGAACATCACTCTTTACAGTAGTGAAAGACTCATTAGGGACGGTTAAATGCTGCATGGAAAAACCAAAAAACGGATGTACTTTGGAGCTTTCTTCAA
>DATHNG010000094.1:0-19879 GCA_035486275.1 Bacteroidia bacterium | reverse complement strand
ATACTTATTTTGTTACTGCGTGCCCTGCGGTAACTACAACATATACTTTAACTGCTACCTATCCTGCTACCGGTTGCAGCACAACAGGCACCGTAGTAGTTGTGGTATATCCGCATCCTTCTATTATAATGTCATCATCATTAACTTGTATTGGCTCATGCAATGGAACAGCTACTGCCAATGTATCGGGCGGTACCGGACCATTTACATATAGCTGGGCTCCTGGTGGTCAAACAACCGCTACTGCCACAGGACTATGTCCTGGTTCATATACCGTTTCGGTTACCGATGGAAATGGTTGTATTACAAAGGCAAGTGTTACTGTTGCAGGCGTTCGCCCTCCAATAGTAAATGTTTCATCAGCTACTATTTGTTACAACACCAGTGCTACAATTTGTGCCAGCGGCACCGCTACCGGATATGTTTGGAACACAGGGGCAACCACAGCATGTATTTCAACTGGCCCTATAACCGCAACTACTACTTATGTTGTAACCGGCCACAATTTACTTTGTTCAGCATCTGCTACAGCAACGGTAACTGTTGACCCTGCAATAGTTGTTACAGCTACGGCTACACCAACCTGCGGAAGAACATGTGCCGGAACAGCAAGTGCAACCGCAACAGGTGGTACAGGTACATATACATATAACTGGTCTCCGGGCGGATATACGACTGCTAACGTATCAGGTTTATGTCACGGTACGTATACCGTTACTGTTACTGATGCACATGGTTGCAAAGGCACTGCAGTTGTTACTGTTAATGCCCTTGCTCCGGTTTTCATAAGCACAACTTCAGCTACTATATGTTCGAGTTCTGTAACCGGTGCAACTATTTGTGCAAGCGGTACAGCTACAACATATACCTGGAACCCTACAGGTGCAACAACTTCATGCATTACTGTTAACCCTACTGTTACTACTACATACACTGTTACCGGAAGTAACGGAGCATGTTCAGCAACTGCTACGGCAACTGTAACTGTAGATCCTGCACCGGTTGTTACTGCTACGGCAACACCAACCTGTAGCAAATTATGCACAGGCACAGCAACGGCAACAACAACAGGCGGAACAGCACCATACACGTACAGCTGGGCTCCGGGTGGACAAACAAGCAATTCACTTACGGGCCTATGTGGTGGTAATTATACCGTTACTGTTACTGATGCACATGGTTGCACAAGTAGTGTAGTGGTTAATGTACCATATATCTTCCCTCCTGTCATATCAGTTAGTTCAGACACAATATGTACAGGCGGCAGTGCAACAATATGCGCTAGCGGTACCGCTTTAACATATGTATGGAACACAGGCGCAACAACATCATGTATTACTGTTAGCCCAACTATAACAACCACCTATACAGTTACGGCAAGTAACGGTGTAAATGGTTCATGTTCAGCAATTGCTACGGGTACTGTAACTGTAATTCCTCACCTTACAGGTACAATTACATCAACCCCTACTTGTGGTAAGCTTTGCACAGGCACAGCTACTGCATCACCAACAGGTGGTGTGGCACCATATACTTACAGCTGGGCTCCGAATGCAGAGACCACACAAACTGCGACTGCTTTATGTGGTGGTAATTACACAGTAACTGTTACAGATGCACATGGTTGCACTGGTCATGCATCGGTTAATGTACCGTTTGTATTCCCTCCAAGTCTGCATGTTACATCTGACACTATATGCTCGGGTACAAGCGCTACAATTTGTGCAAGTGGTACGGCAACAACATACACGTGGAATCCTACAGGTGCAACAACCTCATGTATTACAGTTAGCCCTACTGTAACAACTACTTATACCGTTACAGGCGGAGACAGCGCCAGCGGTGCATGTGTGGCAACTGCTACAGGTACTGTTACTGTAAATCCAAGTCCGGTTGTATGCACAACCGACACCGTACTTGTATGTACAGATCATTGCACTCCGTTAAATGCGTTATGTAATGGTAATGTATTACCTAATGTAAGCTATGTATGGTCACCATCGGCTTCCATAACAAGCGGAGTTGATTCAAGTGAAGCAGTGGCTTGCCCGCAAACACACACTATATATACTGTAACGGCCACAAATACTGTCACAGGCTGCACAGCTACGGGTACAACGTCAGCGTTCATGTTCCCTTTCAGCAACTTTGCAATACATGGGCCTGCAAGTGTAGTATGTGGAAGCACAAACACATACACAATTACACCTAACCTGCCTAGTCCTCCTGTTACATATTCATGGACAGCTCCTACAGCTACCCCGCCAAGCGGAACAGGCCCTACTGCAACGGTTACCTTTAATTCACCTGGCTCTATTGATTGGATAGTAAGCTACCCAGGAACGGGAATTGGAGGCGGATGCCAGAGAGATATTTCACTATTTGTAACTTGCGGCCCTACAGCTAAACCTAGGGATGGCATGGAAAATACAACTATGACAGATAACAATGTGGTTGTGTATCCTAACCCTGCCGGTGAAATAGTGAATGTTCAAATGGTATTACAACCTAACGAACAATTGAATATGTGCATGTATAATAACCTTGGAGAGCAAATTAAATGCGAAACGTTAACCGAAAACATTTCACATATTTCTACTTCAATGTTACCTGCAGGCATATACTTCTACCGTATAACAAATACTGACGGTACTCTTATTAAATCAGATAAGATAATGATAGTCCACTAAGCAATAAGCCCAACGTAGAAAAAGCCCAACCAAATGGTTGGGCTTTTTTTATTGTCAGTAAGCCGCTTAATTAATTTCTTTATCTTTGGGCTTTGATGAATTTTCTCTTCCCATCATTCCTTTACGCCCTTTCAGCTTTAAGCATTCCAATACTCATCCACTTATTTAACTTTCGCAGGTATAAGAAGCTATACTTTTCCAACGTACGTTTTCTGCAGGAAGTGGTGCAGGAATCACGCTCAAAATCAAGACTACGGCACTGGCTGGTACTGCTTTGCCGCATGCTTGCCATAGCCTTCCTGGTATTTGCATTTGCACAACCATTTATACCTAACAAGCAGGGAGCCATTACGGCAGGTAATAAGGCAGTCAGCATATTTATTGATAATTCATTCAGTATGAATGCCGTAAACCAGAACGGCACCTTACTTGAAGATGCTAAGAGCAAAGCAGTTCAGATAGCCCAATCACTGAACGCTGCCGATAAGGTTCAATTGGTTTCGCAGGACTTTGACGAAGCACAGGAACGCTGGCTGAACAAGGATGAGTTTATGGAAGAACTGAAGGGCTTAAAAACATCTCCTTTCTCACGAATGATGACTGAAATACTGCAACGCCAGCAGGAAAACCTGTTACATAGTGGCAGCCCGGTAAAAGAAGCATTTGTGTTATCAGACTTTCAAAAAACGGTTTCCGATATTTCTGCCTTCCATGCCGACCCTGATATTACAATAGACTTACTGCCCGAAGTAGCTGAAACAAAGAATAATGTTTCAATTGATACCTGTTGGTTTACATCACCTGTACATATACCCGGCAAAACGGAGAACTTAATGGTGAAGCTCAGCAACTACTCTGCTAACGCCGTAAGCAATGCCCCTATAAAACTATTACTGAACGGAGAAGAAAAAGCCATAAGCAGCTTTAATATTGATGCGGAAGGAAATACCACCATAGCCATGTCATTCATTCCGGATAAGAAGAACATACAGCAGAGCGAACTAAAGATAAACGACTACCCTATAAATTTCGATGACCATCTTTATTTCTCTTTCAAGCTATCAACCAGTATTCCGGTATTGTGGCTTCACCCCGATAGCGCAAAGAGGAATATATACCTGCATTCACTCTATGGAAAAGACTCTCTCTTTACATTTTCTGAAACCACTGCAGAGCATTTAGATTATTCCAAGCTCCATTCATATAGGCTCATCATCATTGATAATATCGGCTCCATATCATCAGGCATGGGCAACGAATTGGCAAAATACACATCACTGGGTGGAAATATAATGATCATCCCTCCTGCTTCAGGTCTGGATATGAATTCGTACAGAGATTTCCTTAGTTCAATTAACTGCTCATACTACGAAAAAGTTGATACCACACATTTGAAAGTTGATAAGCTGAATTACGAAAGCAATATTTATGCCGATGTCTTCGAAAAAAAACAACATCCGAATATGGATATGCCTGTTGTAAGCAAACACTACACTATATC
The DNA here is from genome assembly GCA_035486275.1 of Bacteroidia bacterium. GTDB lineage: Bacteria > Bacteroidota > Bacteroidia > JABEUT01 > JABEUT01 > JABEUT01. Next base: position 15,688 of record DATHNG010000094.1, on the reverse strand, counting down.
GCACACAACAAAAGCGCTTTCTGAAAACCTACTGAGATTAGAAAATGGCGATGATTTTTTAGATGAATTTCATTACAATAAGGGCAATATATACCTGATGGCTGTACCGCTTAACAATAACTTCAGCAACTTTCAGCAACACGCACTATTTGTACCCACCATGTATAACATAGGCTTGTTCAGCAGCGGGAACCCGCAGTTATACTACACACTGGGCGACATACAACCTATTGAGGCACCAAATATAAGCCTGCCTCAAAATGTATTCTTTAAAATACAAAGCGATAAGGATACTATTTCAATATTACCCGAAAGAAGAACTATAAACGACAACACATTCCTTTTCCTTCATAGCCAGTTATCGCTGGCAGGAAACTTTAAACTGATGGCAGGCGACAGCCTTGCTTCGGGTATATCATTCAACTACAGCCGCAAAGAATCGGACCTGCGCTGCTTTACCAATGATGAACTCACAGCATCAGCAAGTAAATCGGGAGTAAAGAACTTTTCGGTAATGTCGGTTACCAATGCTTCTCTCCCATCATTACTAACCGAAGTAAACCGGGGAACATACTTTTGGAAATACTGCATACTATTAGCTTTATTATTTTTGGCAATGGAACAGGTAATTTTGCGGGTATGGAAAGACTAAATAATAATTTTGAATGCTACATGCTGAATGTTAAATCAATAATTGAAAACGCTTTAGCATTAAGAATTCAACATTTAAAACTAAAGAAGCATGAACCTTTTAGTACAATCAGCTAAGATCGTTGACCCTGCATCGCCATACAATGGCAAAACAGTGGATATACTGATAGAGAATGGTAAAATAACTGAAATAAAAAAAGGCATTGCGGCAAATGCGGCTAAAAAAGTAGTGAGCGCAACTAACCTGCACGCATCACCGGGCTGGTTCGATATGCAGGCAAACTTCTGCGACCCGGGTTATGAGCACAAAGAAAGCCTTGCTACGGGAATGGCCGCAGCCGCTAAAGGCGGATTTACAGGAGTAGCTATAATGCCTTCAACAAACCCACCCATACATTCAAAATCGCAGGTAGAATATGTAATAAGTAAATCTGCAGGTAATGCGGTGGATGTATACCCGATAGGCGCTATATCGCACAGGTTAGAAGGTAAAGACCTTGCTGAAATGTATGATATGCAAAGCTCAGGCGCTATAGCCTTCAGCGACGATATGCACTCTATTATGAATGCAGGGCTCATGCACAGGGCGCTGCTTTATGCAAAAAGCTTTAACGGATTAATCATGAGCCGTTGCAATGATAAAACCTTATCAACCGGTAGCGATGTGAACGAAAGCAAAGCCAGCGTATCAATAGGCGTGAAAGGAGAACCAGGCATAGCTGAAGAAATAATGCTTATCCGCGACCTGTTCCTTGCAGGACATACCGAAGCACGGATACACATCAACTCCATATCGGTTGCAGGAAGTATAGCGCTTATAAAAAGCGCGCGCAAACAAGGCGTGAACGTAACCGTATCGGTAAATGGGTACAACGTCTTCTTAGAAGATACTGCTCTAATGGACTTTGATACGAACTACAAGGTAAGCCCGCCACTGCGCAGCAAAGACGATATTAAAGCCATAAAAAAGGCACTTGCTGAGGGCGTGATAGATGTAATATGCTCTGACCACAGGCCTGAAGATGAGGAGAACAAAAAAGTAGAATTCGACCTTGCCACAGCAGGAATGATAGGCATACAAACACTCTACCCGCTTATAAACATGCATAGCGAGCTCAGCACCGAGCAAATAATTGAAAAAATAGCTATAAACCCAAGGAAAGTACTTGGGCTTACAGTACCTGCAATAAAAGAAGGTGCTACGGCTAACCTAACCTTTTTCAGCCCAACCGAAGAGTGGGTATTTGATGTTAAATCGGCCGTATCAATTTCAAAAAACAGTCCGTTTTTGGGCAAAAAACTGAAAGGGAAAGTGGTCGGTATACTTAACAAGGACATCTACCGCTCCGCAGACCTGTAAAGGGATACAGAAAAGGTTGCATGTACTGTGCAAAATAAAGGATAAAATATCTTTGATAAATTCAAAATATTATTTTACATTTGGCACATAGAACATATTAAGAATTAAATATATACTATCCTTAAATGAAAAAGAATTTAACTATCCTTGCTGTTTTGGCAATTCTCGCAGTGTCATTTCTTGGTTCGTGCAAATCAAGTGAGCGTTGCGATGCCTACAAAGATTCTCGTGCTAACCCACAACAAACCATAAACCAGTATCATTCGAGAGGATAGTACTACAATAATAATCAACGTTTATCAGGCTTCTCCGGCAAACGGAGGAGCCTGATTCATTTTAGCCCAACACCTAAATTATGAGAGCCTCGCGGCCCTTGAACCTTCTTATTTTAAGTAACATCATCTCAGGCTTTGCCCAGGGCATAAGCATGCTGGCTGTGCCGTGGTATTTTGTAAGTATGCTGCATGCACCGAAACAGCTTACCCTTATGTATATGCTTATGCTAATAGGCAGCATATTCTGGGGTTTATATTCAGGTACGTTAATTGATAAATACGCACGTAAAAAAATATTCCTGGTGTTCTCCCTTATTGGCGGCATAGTATTATGCAGTGCTTCGCTAAGCGGTTTGTTTTATCCTATGGGAGTACCAACCTATATGGTAGTTGTTGTTTTTGTTTGTACGGCATATATAAACGGTATTTATTACCCTGCCCTGTATGCATTTGCGCAGGAGGTTACCGAAGCCAGGGACTATACCCGAATAAACTCAGTACTTGAAATACAATCGCAGGCTATGACCATTGCCTCAGGTGGTGTAGGTGCTATTCTCTTGCAAGGTATTGACATGGACTCTATTCACCTTGGTAGTTTTGTTATACCTATTGCATTGCATATAAAAGCATGGAGCCTGAGCCGTATATTTCTTATTGATGGGCTTACATACCTGTTCTCTATTGTTCTCATTTCCATGATAAAGTACACCCCGCATACTGAAAAGCATCCGCAGGAAGATACAAGCATCTGGGAACGATTCAAGACAGGCAATAGCTTCCTCCGTGCTAATCCACTTATCATGATATTCGGGGTAAGCTCACTTTCCATTTTTGTGTTCCTGCTATTGCATTTCAATACACTTGTGCCAGTTTATGTAATGAACCACCTGCACAAACCCGTAACCATTTATGCGCTTACCGATGTGTTTTACGCTTCAGGAGCATTGCTGGCCGGGGCTTTTGCACAATATGTATTTAAAAGAACAAACTCTGTAAAAGCAATCTTGTTCATGATTGCTATTACTTCTGTAGCACTTAGTACCTGTGTAATTTCGACAAGTGTGTTGGTCTATTTTTCGTTTTCATTTATACTGGGCATAACCAATGCAGCCACACGCATACTACGCAGCACATACATTTTTCATCATGTACCCAATAACCTTATTGGCCGTGTAAGCAGCGTATTGTTTATGCTTGGCACCTTATGCCGTATTGGCTTGGCATTAATATTCTGCCTTGCCTTTTTCTCAGAAGGTGATAATGTTATATGGGCATTGCTGATATGTGTGCTTTACCTTATAGCAAACTTTATTATGCTGGCAGTAAATGCTTCAGGGTTAAAGAGCAGATACCCAGACCACAGCATAGAGGCAAAATAAAACTTTACATAGTGATAAGAATAGCTAAGCATTTATTTCTTAACTTGGCTAAGAAATACCCAACCAATTAATATATATATACGTATTAGTGAACAGATAGGTATTTAATCTTATAATTATAAAATACACCATGAAAAAAATTCTACTCAGTTGCTTAATGCTTTTTTTAAGCACCACAATCAGTCTTGCTTCAACCAATGTTAAAGGTGGTATTTACTCAAACACAACCTGGACAAAAGCAAACAGCCCTTACATTATTACCGATACAGTTGTGGTATTTCCCGGGGTAGTATTAACCATTGAACCTGGAGTAACAGTGAAATTTGTTGACAATCAGGAATTGGAAATCAGGCAAGGCCAGCTTATAGCTAATGGTACTTCTACTGATTCAATAACCTTTACCAGTAATTCAACGACCCCAACACCAGGCATATACGCTGGAGTTTATTTGAATGGAGGTAGCTCAGAATCACAATTCAGGTACTTCAACCTCTTGTATTCTAATAATGGGCTTCAAAATAATACTACAGGGAATGGTTTTATAATAAAGGAATGTAAAATACAATATAACATTAACGGAATATTTGGCGGAGGCTTAGGCAACCATAGTGTACTTGATTCCTGCATTATAAAAAACAATACAGGATGGGCAATAGGAGAGTTTGATTCCATACAGAACTGTACCATTTCACAAAACTACAGGGGTGTTATGGATGGATTTACATTGACCAATTGTATTATTGATTCAAATAGCGAAAGAGGTATTTATGAAAACACCGGATCTATATTGAACTGTATTATTATGTACAATGGAACGGGAGTATTTGCAGGAAATCCTGTAACGATAAATAATTGTATTGTAAATCATAACACCGTTGGACTTCAACCCTCATCCAATCAAACCATAACAAACTGTATTATTGATTCAAACCAAACCGGTATTCAAGTTGGCCCATCAGGCAATGCTGCACATAATTATATATACAGCTGCCAGATACAGTATGATAGCATTGGGGTTAACGACTATGGTTCTAATGGTACAGGGGCGAATTTTTTTGTACATAACACATTTGAGAACAATTATTTCGGTGTTATACTTCAAACTAATGTCGATTCATTCCAGTGTAACGGTTTTTGCAGCAATATTACTTATGGATTAAAATACCTCAATGCAGCCAATACTAGTGTTGTTACCCACAATTACTGGTGCGAACCTGATTCTGCTTCCACCGAAGTTATAATTTATGATGGGTACGATAATGTCAATGAAGGCCTGGTATTTTTTATGCCTATTGACACAGCATGCTCTCCGCATGTGCATGGTAACATTACAGGTATCAATACAATAATAAACTCTAATTTGATTACAGCTTACCCTAACCCGGTTATAAATGAACTTACTGTTGATATGCACCAGGCTATTGATGGAACTATAACCATAACCAATGTATTAGGCCAGACTGTTTATAATACAACCATCTCAGGTGACACCGGTAGTTTACATAAGATCAATACTTCCGGTTTAACTCAAGGAGTCTATTTCTTGAAAATAGAATCGAAGGGACAGGTATTCACTACCAAAGTGCTGAAAATATAGGTATTATTATTGCTTCTCATAAAGCACATACCTATCCAGCTTAAGGTCAAGTTTTTTATACCCTACAGGAGCGGCATCATGTAACTGACCATCCAATAAATAGTACTGGTAGTTCTTATCGGGGTCGACACTGATATTAAAATAGCGAATGAGGTAGCATTGCAGATCCCATTCCTCCCAAATACTATGTGGAATAGTTATGGCTGAAAGCCGGGGTACGGTATTGCCAATTACATAAACATCGTGTAGCATTTCTTTATTACGGCTGGTTTTACCTATTTGCGTAAGGCTAATAACTAATACAATGGGTATTGCAATAAATGAAATGGCTTTTAATATTTTATATCCCCTGCTCTGCATATCGAATGCAAGAATGGGTTTTGCAAACATGGCAGCAATTATAATTCCGAATGCAATGGCGAAAAAAGGGAATGCAGGCACCATGTAAAAATCTTTTTGCACAAGTGTGAGCATTAAAGGTAAAGTGCCTGAAAAACCCATCAGGGTAAAGAACAACATCATTTGTTTGTCATTCGATTGAAACAGGCTCCTTGCTTTCTTTATGCCTGTTATTAAAAATAAAACAACAATAAGTCCGAGTTGAGGAAGCATTTCTGTAAACACATGCCCGAGTATTTCAAAGCGTGAACGTACAGTGGGCTCATCATTAATTCTGCCTAAAAGCCTTTTGAAAAAATATATCGACAAGCTTTCTCTGCTATCAGGGAATAAAAGCAACACAGCATATAGTATAACAGGAACTATAAGAATAAGCGTAACAGCAACTACCATTCTTCCAAAACTTATTTTGTGTGTTGCCAGCCAATACATACATGGCATAGTAACAACAAACAAACCCGGCACGCCTTTACTGAAGGTTGCCAGGAAAATAAAAAAACCGGAGAGCAGGTATTGCAACACTTTCAGTCGTTCACTCTTCAATGCCCTGAAAACCATTATTCCTGAGGCAAGCGTAAAAATGCCCATTGTATTTTCCTGCATATCACCTGCATACGACCAAAAACAAACAGGGATCGTTATCCACATAAGTATGGGCAGCCAGCCCATTTGTTTTACTTTTTCATTGCTGCAGGTTTCCTTCCAGAGTAAATTAATAAGCCATGCGGTAATGCACATGGTAAGGAATGTGTATATGCGTTCAGTGTACATGCTATTACCCAGTATTTTATAGAATAAGGCCTGGATGCCAAATACTAATGGTGGCTGTTCATGAAAAGATGAAAGCCCAGCCATATTCCGCAAACTGAACTGAGGAAACCAGAAAGTACCAATTCCCTGGCTCAGGTTATGCGACACACTTGCATATAACATAGCATCCATAAACATGCCATCCTTTATTAATACCGGTAATGTAAGACCAATCATCACCGCAATAGTGATCAGCCAAAAGGGTAATTGTTGTTTAGTAATGCTTTTGAACATGTAATGGAATAGCATAACAAATATAAATATTGCCACAAACTGAAAATTGTACATTTGTCACAGCGTATCGATCATACATGAGCAACACGGAGAACTTACTTTTTATAGATATAGAAACTGCCCCACAGTTTGCTGAATTCAACCAGGTGCCTGAACCACTGCAAAAGCTATGGGCGGAAAAGCTTACCCGTCAACGTTTATTAAAGGAAAATGAAACGCTGGAAGAATCGTATGGCAGAGCAGGCTTGTATGCCGAGTTCGGAAAGATAATTTGTATTGTAGCAGGCTTTTTTGAGAAAGATACTTTTCAGCTACGTTCATTCAGTGGCGATGATGAGAAACAGGTGCTAATTGACTTTTCAATCTTTTTAGAAAAATTTATTTTACACCGGAAAAGCACTACCAAACAATTGTGCGCACATAACGGCAAAGAATTTGATTACCCATACATAGCGCGCAGAATGCTGATCAATAAAGTACCTATACCTGCCATACTTGATAATGCGGGTAAAAAGCCATGGGAAGTAAACTTGATTGATACACTTGAGCTATGGAAGTTTGGCGATTATAAAGCTTTTACATCACTCAACCTGCTTGCCTACATATTCGGGCTACCTAGCCCCAAGCAGGAACTTGATGGCAGCAAGGTTGGCAGTACCTATTGGCAAAAGCGCGACCTGGAAAGCATTGTTAAGTATTGCTGCATAGATGTGGTAACACTGGCCAATGTATATCTTTGCCTGAGGGGCTTAGAACCATTTAATGAAAACATTGTAGTTTACAAACCATGATAGAAGTTAAAGACATTACAAAAAGCTATGGCAAAACACAGGCAGTGAAAGGCATAAGCTTTTCAATTAAGGATGGGGAATGCTTTGGTTTACTGGGGCCAAACGGCGCCGGAAAAAGCTCTACCATCAATATGCTTAGCATGTTGTTTCCGCCCGATACAGGTAGCATAACTATTAACGGCACCGATGCATCGAATGTAAATGCAGAAGTGAAACAAATACTGGGTATAGTACCGCAAGAGATTGCCCTGTATGAGAAGTTTACAGCATGGGAAAATATTTTATTCTGGGGAAGCATATACGGAGTAAGCGGCAAACAGCTTACAAACAAGGCAGAGGAATTACTGAAATGGGTTGGTTTATTTGATCGCCGTAAGGAACTGGTAAAAGAGTATTCTGGTGGAATGAAACGCCGCATAAATATTGCCTGCGCCCTGCTCCACTCACCTATGGTATTATTGCTTGATGAACCGACAGTGGGTGTTGACCCGCAAAGCCGTAACCTTATTTTTGAGCTGATACAGCATTTGAATAAAGAAGGTATGACCATAATTTATACCACGCATTATATGGAAGAAGCTGAAAAGCTTTGCGATAAGATAGGTATTATGGATAATGGCAAAATAATTGCGCAAGGCACGCTTGATGAATTGAAAACACTAAGCGCAGTAAGCGACATGATAGTGGTTGATTGCACACAAACGCCTGATGAAAAATTTCTTTCGGACAAACTGAAAACAAATGTGGCAGTTGCTGAAAACACAGTTACCATCCTGTCAAACGATTCAAAGAAAGACCTGACAAGCATTGTTACAACATGCACCGATGCAGGCTATGGTATTACCCGCATTGATATACAAAAAGCAAACCTTGAAAGCGTGTTCCTTAAAATGACCGGTAAACAACTTAGAGATTAAAACTTACAGCTATGTTTAAAATATTACAAAAAGAATTAAGGACACTCTTTAAAGACCGCAGAGCATTGATATTAGGCCTGCTTATGCCTATTATACTTATATCAATTTTTTCGTTGGCTTTTGGCGGAATGAATAAAGGGAACAATAAAAAAACGCAATTACTTGTATGCGATGAGGATAAAACCGAGTTTACTAAAAAACTGGTTGTTGCTATAGATTCTATAAAGACCATTGATATGGCAACCACGACTCTTGATACAGCTCTTGACCTTGTAAAAAACGGAAAATATCCGGGCGTATTTATATTCCATAAAGGATTTACCGATTCTGCACATGCCTCAAAACCACTGCCCTGGGAGATGAAATCGGATGCTACCCGCTCAATTGAAATGGAAATGATGCAGCAGTATCTGGTACAGACTTTATATAGTAAAGTGGCGCTTATGAGTATGCAAAACCAGGCTGGCAATGCCGATGACCTAAGTGCAGCAATAGCTATGCAGCAAATGAAAAAAAGCATGGATGAACGCAGTAAAATGCAGGAGAACATGAAAATACAAAGCTCCTCAATTGCAACCGGCCCCAACAATGATGGCCTTGTACAGGCAGTTGCCGGTACTGCAGTTATGATGTTACTATTCAGTCTTACCGCAATGGGCGGCAGGCTGCTGGAGGAAAAGGAAAATGGAACATTAAAAAGGTTACTCTACTCACCTCTGACTGCGAGCGACATACTTATGGGGAAAATGCTATCATCAATTTTATTTGCCACCGTACAATTGATCATCATGTTCTCTTTCTCATCAATGGTATTCGGGCTGGTACTGGCGCCTAAAATAGTAGCCGTATTGTTATTAATATTAGTTACTGCATTTGCCTGTTCAGGCTTCGGAATGTTTTTGGCATCGGTTGTAAAAAGCCGCGATCAGTTACAAACTTTAAGCACATTAGCTATTCTCAGCATGTCGGTAATTGGCGGCAGTATGGTGCCAAGTTTCCTTATGCCTGGCTGGATGCAGATTGTAGGGCATGCATCTATAAACTATTGGTCGATACAAGGTTTTTACGATATTTTTTCAAGACAATTAGCCTTAACGGACTTTATATTTCTGAAAAAAGTATTGGTATTGTTTTTATTCGGTGCTGTTCTTTCTACCATGGCTTTCCGCCTGTTCAGAAAGAATGTTACTTCGATGGCTTAACGCTGTCAGTATCAATCAGGTAAATTCGTACTACCTGCCTTGCCGGACTGCTGAATTTTGATGCATTCAACGCAGCCGTAAAGTGATATGGAGGATTTACCTTTGTATGCCCGAACTTATAAATAAAGGCTGTTTCATTTTTATTTATCGGGTTCAGAAACTCCATAAGCCTGTCAATAAAACTAGGGTAAATGGTAGTTTCATAAGTAGTTTCAGGGTATACCTTTTTAAAATCTGCAAGCCTTTCTTCCAGGTTCTTTTTACCATAGAACACAATATAATTGGGGTATTGGGCCTCAGGCAGGTCAACAGCATTTATATAATATTCTTTGGCAAGGTTATCTGTTTTAGTGATCTGTGGTATATACACATCCCAACGGCCCAGGTAAAACAGTGGGCTTTGCACAGCAGATTCATCATTCGATTCCTCTACCATAAAATTCACCATATCTTTTTGCTTAGCCAGGTAAGTCATCGACTCCACACGTGTACGCTTGGAATACGTAACTGATATTACTGGTAATGCAATAAGATCGAGTGTCCAGAAGAAAACCCAGCAATAGTGCATAAGCTTTGGCCTGTTTTGCCAGAATTTAGACTTTGCATAAAACTCAGACCAGCCAATAAGCCCTAGTACAATAATGAGCGGAACAACTGGTAGTATAAAACGTTCCTGTTTATTGGGGAAGATAGAATGGAAAGCAAAGAACAAAAAAGAAGGCCAGAAAAGGATAGGGTATTTTTTCCAGGAACGGCCAAAGCCGAACATAATGAACAGGCTTATGGGCGGTATAAGCAAGCCACCTATTAACAACAGGTAGTTATACCATTCGCCATTAATAACCTCGGTAGCATGTTCTACATTGTATTTAATATAGGCGCTTAGCTCAGCAAAAGGCTGATGCCATATAAGCTGGTCGGCAACCAATTGCACGGCAAGCACGGTTGCAATGCCGCCAAGGCCGAAAGCTATAAACCCCTTCCAGTTTTTGCTGAACAATATTACCAGCCCCATACCCGATACAAACAGGGCCGATTGAAAGCGTGTATTAAATGCAATACCGCACCAGAAACCCACCCATGCATATGTCTTTAATTTCTCTTTGCGCGCAGGGTCTATCATTAACCAGGTAGCTATAAGCATAGATGGCATAGTTACCACTTCAACCAAACTACGCACCGCAAACATGGGCATAAAGAACAAAAGGGCCAATATCATTCCTGCCTGCCTTGCAACTTTCATACCTGCCAGCTGGTTGGTTATTTTATAGCCATATACTATTACCAACATTGACCACAATGCATTGAAAAAACGCAATACATACATTTTGCTTTGCGGGTCGTTAAGACCAATTATTTTAAAAATAAGTAATGCTATATAGTTAAGCCCGGGGTAAAGCAATGTATACCCATCGGGGCGTGGAGCATCGGAATTGGGTAGCCAGTTGTGCGTGAAACTATAACCATCTATCCAGCCCTGTGCAGGCTCAATTACAAGGAAATGGTCGTCGTGCATGCCATAGCCTTTTGAAAAAATAACTGCAAGCATCCGGAAAAGGCCACCAAGGAAAAGTATAAGTACCAGCGGGCGTTTCTCCCACATTTCTTTTATCGTCTCTTTCATTTAACTACAGCCGCTGATGGATGAAAATTGTTCTTACCCTCTTGCAGGAACTTTGCATATTCTTCTATATCGGGCGTGTAGCCTCGTGCAGGAGTGAGTAAATTACTGTTATTGTCAACCAAGGCATAATATGGTTGAGAGTTAACCTGGTATGTTACAACCTCCATATCGCTCCATTTCTGGCCATAGGTCTCTACTTTTTCTCCGGTAGTTTTTGAAGTATACTTCAGTGAATCGGGCAACTCAGTAGGATCGTCTACATACAGCGAAACAAGCACATAATCGTTTTGGATCAATGGAAGCACGCGTGAATCAGGCCATACATTCTCTTCCATACGACGGCAATTTGTACATGAAAAGCCTGTAAAGTCGATCATTACAGGCTTACCCACTTGCTTTGAATATGCAAGGGCCTCGCTATAATCGTGAAAACAACTGAGGTTAAGCGGGCAACCAATTTTTCTGCCAAACTTCGGATGCGCATGTACCTTTGATGTATCGGCTACTGCTGTTTTGCTTTCATTCCCGCCAAGGCTCCAACCCTCGTTATAGAAAGAAGGTGGCGGAAAGCCACTGATAAGCCTGAGCGGAGCGCCAAACAAACCAGGCATAAGATATACGGAGAAAGCGAAAGCGAATATGGCTATCATAAGGCGGAACACACTTACGTATTTAATATCAGAATCGTGGTGGAACTTTATTTTACCCAGCAGGTAAAGGCCCATGATAAAGAATATGACTATCCATAGAGATAAGAACACCTCGCGTTTCATTATTCCCATTTGAATACCGGTGCTGAAATGCAACCATTTAATATTCAAACCAACCAGGTCGGCAGTAGAAAGAAACTTTAATGCAAAAGCAATTTCAAATAAACCGAAAACTACTTTTACGCTATTCAGCCATCCGCCCGACTTTGGTAAAGACTTCAGCCATGACGGGAATATGGCAAACAAAGCAAATGGCAATGCCAAAGCAAGTGAAAAACCCAGGCAACCAATTATTAAGCTCCAGTAATGGCCACTGGCACTGGCACCACCTAACAGGAACCCAAGGAAAGGGCCGGTACATGAAAAGGAAACAATAACGAGCGTAAGCGCCATTAAAAATATACCTATTACCCCACCCCTTTCTGATGCAGTATCGGTTTTACTGCTCCACGACGACGGTAATGTTATTTCAAAAGCACCCAGGAATGAAAAGCCGAATATTACAAATACAGTAAAATAAATAAGGTTTACCCAGCCATTGCTGGCAATAGCATTCAGCCCGTCGGAGCCATAAATAAGGGTTATTATAACACCAAGGGTTACATAAATAGATATGATGGAAAGACTGTAAATTGATGCATCGCGGATAGCCTGCTTGCGGCTTGAGTTCTTCTTCAAAAAGAAGCTTACGGTAAGCGGTATCATAGGAAAAACACAGGGAGTAAGCAGTGAACCTATGCCCACACCCATTGCAATTATCAATAACCAGATGTACCCTGAGGAGCCTTCAGATTTTTTTTTTACAGGCGGGATGGCAAAGGTAAAATCGACCTGCTTGGGCGGCAGGCACATACCCAGGTTACAGGTTTGGTAGTACACATTAGCCTTTAGCATAAAACCTGCTTTGTTCTGTACAGTTATTTTTTGCTTATAGGTAACTGAATCTGTAAAATAGGTTTCTATTTCCCTGGGGCTGGTGTCTGTTACGTTTATAACCTTGCCAATTTCTTCGGTAGCGCCGGTTGTTTTATAATCGGCTGATGCAACATAGGTAAATGCGGTAGGAACCTGTACGGCGCTGGTGTCTAGCTTTTGAGCATATATGTGCCAGTCCTTTTGAATGGCAGCATGCATTACCAATACGAACTCACTATCGTTCAACTGGGTTGCAGTTGTGGTCCAGGTAATAGGGTTCTGTATCTTACCCTGCGCTTTAACAGAATTGGTAAAGGCAACAGATAAAAGAATAGCTAACGCGCCTTTTAAAAGGTGCCTCATAGGTTGTTTTATGCTACTTAATTTCGTGTATACGCTTTATAGGAATAGTTATGCCGTGTTTCAGCACCACTCTTTCTCCTGTAACAGCCCAAACGGTAGTTTCCACCTGCTTAATGCTTTCGGTATCTTCAAAAACTATTTTTATCTTAACATGATCGCCATTGCCTAACTGGCTTGCCCTTTCCAGTTCGTACTTGCGCCTGGTAAGGTCATCTGCAGTAGTTAATACTTCACTTTCAGGGAAATGCAGCTTGGCGATTTCCTCTTTCTCGATCTTCATTGGGCTCTTAACGGTATCCATATCTCTAATCTGTATTTAGTATATTACAAATGTACAATTTTTTTGTAGTACTTGCAATTTTAAATCTGTCGTCGATGCGGTGGCCTATTACCCATACTATGTCTTTGCCTGAAAGCATCACGTACACGCCATCTTTGTCGGATAGCGATACCTTATTATCTATCAGAAAATCGCTTATTTTTTTAGGGTTTTTCATGCCCAGGGGGTAAAACTTGTCGCCTTTGGCCCAGGCACGTATGGTTAAAGGGAAAATCAGCTTGTCGAAGTCGAAACAGCCTGTTGTTGGAGGGTGAAATGGTCTATACCCTGCAGGTTTCTCCTTCGATGTCAGAGACATCCTTAGCTCCCCATTATTGAAGGCTTTATCTTCTTTAAATAGAGGCGTTACATTGTATTTGCTAAGGGTACTTAGTTTTTCCAGTACAAGGCTGCGCCTGTCCTTGGTAAGCCTGTGGGTAAGCGATAAAAACACCTTGCCCGATTGTCCCTTAAGCGATTCGCATATTTCTTTTGCCTGGGTAAAATTAAAGCCAAAGGCTTTTAAGTACTCATACAGGTAAAGGTGCGGATGCTCAAGCTTGTTAAGCCCGGCAGATGATATATGCACTTTATCATTCTTTACCGATACCAGTTTGCTCACCTTCTCCTCTATGGCACGCTTGTATATCAGTTCGGTCTCGCTCAGGTTTTCAATGGTGTGCTTAATGGCCTTGGGTGCATCGGGGCTGATTTTAAGCAACTCAGGTATTAAGTGGTGGCGTATTTTATTGCGTTCGTATTTGTCCGATGCATTGCTGCTATCCTCTCTCCACTTCAGTTTGCGGACGCTTGCATAGCTCTCTATCTCTTTACGATTGAAACAAAGCAGGGGCCTTAAAATGCTTTCGTGAACCGATGCAATACCATGCAAACCCGCTATACCCGTGCCACGCAACAGGTTTATAAAAAAGGTCTCAAGGGCGTCGTCACTGTGGTGGGCAATAACTATATAATTGAAGTTATGCTTCCTTTCGGTTTCTTTCAGCCACTCGTAACGCAGGTCGCGGGCAGCCATTTGTATAGACACCTTGTGGTTTTCAGCATGATCGGTTGTATCGAAATGCTTAACGTGAAACGCCACACCATAGCCGTCGGCAAGCTTGTTTACAAAGGCCTCATCACCGTCGGACTCTTTGCCACGCAATTGAAAATTGCAATGCGCAATGGCAAAACTATACCCTGCCTTGCAGAAGAGGTCGGCCATAACAACCGAGTCGACCCCACCGCTAACGGCCAGTAAAAAAGTCTTTTGCTCAGGCTTGCGTACAAGCGTGCTTATATACTTTTTAAACTGTTCCTGTATTAAGAGGTCGGAGATTTGCATGGGGCAAAAATACGCATTTAGTTAGTCTCACCACGGAGGCACTTAGGACACTTAGTAGCACTAAGAAAGATATCACCACTAAGGCACTTAGGGCACTGAGAAGCACTAAGGTTATATCAAATTGTTTTAGAAAGTTCACATTATATTTTCTTAGTGAACCTTTGTGGTCTCCGTGCCTTAGTGGTTAAGCTATTAAACTTGCAAAATAACACTGTATAGCCCCTACATCGTTGGCTGCAAGCGAATCGTATTTGCTGTTCAGTTTCATAGCACCCAGCGCCTGCAGGTTGCCCATGGTTACCTTTTCAATGGTAATAGGAATGCCCAGTTTTTTGTACATAGCCCTGAAATCACTTACACGTAAACGGTTCTGCGGTTGAATGGAATTATCGATCATCTTCCACTCGGCATCGGAATACTTTAAAAAATTGTAGTGGTTTATGGTTTTATCGAAGTGTGCAAAATGGTCCGACATATCAATGGCATGGCTCATTACCCCGCCCGGCTTTACCAGTCTATTGAACTCTTTTAAAATACCTTCCAGTATTTCAGGGTAAATATGCTCAAAGGTGTTATTGGAGCTTACCAGGTCCATACTTTTATCGGCAAGGCCACTGTTACGGGCATCTTTCAGCAGGTAGGTAATATGTAATGCAGCCAATACCTGTTCAAAGCTCATGGATTCGTATTCGGCATCGACCTTTTTTAATGCAGCAAGGCGCTCAGGCACTATCTTTAAATATGGCGCTAAGGCTCCTCTGCTTTCATCTTCCAAGAAGCGTTTAATAGCTATGCTG
>DATHNG010000093.1:0-11482 GCA_035486275.1 Bacteroidia bacterium | reverse complement strand
CGGTGGTAATTGATGTAGGTCTCCTATAAATAATACCTGTGCACCACCAAAAGGCAATTGATGCCTTCTTTTTATACTTCGTAAAATAGTATCAATGGCATCAACAGTGTGCGATGCAACCATACTTGTTTCATCTATAACAAGCAATTCCAGGTTGCGGAGCAAATTAAGTTTTTCCCTGTTATAGCGAATTTGAGACAACAGTGAATGACTGTTTACAGCATCGCCTGACACATCTTTTGAAGGAACAAAAGGGGCAAAAGGCAGTTGAAACAACGAATGAAGTGTTACCCCACCTGCATTAATAGCTGCCACACCGGTTGGCGCAGCAACCACCATTTTTTTATACGAGTGCTGGCGAAGATACCTTAAGAAAGTAGTTTTACCTGTTCCCGCTTTACCCGTAAGAAATATGTTGAGGTTTGTTTCGGTTACAAAACGGTAGGCAAGGTCGAATGATTCAGTATGCTTTATTTCCATAACGTGCTTCAGGATTCAAATATAACCAACATATCAGCTTCCGTATTTACTTATATACAAGCACATGACCAATAGCATGTTATTATTTGATGAAAGTCAGTTTTATACAATTCGTTTTTACTTAGTTTTGTTTCAGAATAATTAAATAACCCTAAATAAAAACATTATGAATACTAAAGCAGTAGCTACCGAATTAGAAAAATTACTGGCAGACGAGTTTGTATTATATACAAAAACACGCAACGCCCATTGGAACATTGAAGGCCCTGACTTTCATGCAATGCATTTGTTCTTTGAATCGCAATATGAACAACTGGATGAGATCATGGATAACGTGGCTGAACGTATTCGTACCATAGGCCATTACTCACCCGCTACCTTAAAAGAGTTTCTGGGTCTAACTCACCTGACCGAAAAAAGAGGCACGAAGAACAATAGCCAGAGTTATATAAAAGACCTGACAGAAGATCATGAAAGCATAATTGATTTTTTAAGAGAGAACATCGCTCCGTTTGCTGAAAAACATAAAGATTTTGGCTCAAGCGATTTTATTACAGGCTTGCTGGAAACACATGAAAAAATGGCCTGGATGCTTAAATCTCACTTAAAATAAAGAATGAACATCTTATTTATCTGCAGCCGGAATAAGCGGCGAAGCCTTACAGCTGAGGCTATTTATAAAGGTATGCAGGCACAGGACATTGTTGCAAAATCGGCAGGGACTGAACCCAGTGCTACTACAAAAATAACAGCTAAGCTTCTATTATGGGCCGATGTTATTTTTGTAATGGAAAAAGATCACATTCAACGAATGGCAGACAGATTTCCGCTTGAAGTAATGGAAAAGGAAATTGTGATTCTGAATATTCCCGACGAATATGAATTTATGGACCCGGAATTAGTAGAAAGCATTAAAACACAGGTTGATGCCTGCCTGACAGAAATGAACAGGTAATGTAAATTGGCACAAATAAAAAAGGCCCTTGAATATTCGAGGGCCTTTTTTATTGAAGTAAATATTATTTAATTGATCGGTACTTTAATTACACGCTGAAATTCATTATTGCCAAAACGCACATAATAAATTCCTTTTGCGTATGATGAAACATTGAATGATGTTTCGGCAAGGTTTGACCCTGCTTTTATTTTCTTAACTATTAAAAGCTTACCCTGAACATCGTAAATATCGAAATCAGCATCGCCATTAATTGAAATGCCTTGTGCTTTAACATTCAGCATTGAACCAGACTGATATGCACTAAGTTCAATTTGCGGTGCGCTTACATCAGCTATACCTACAATACATTTCGGAATCTGGAAAGAAAATAATCTGGTTGCAACCTTTCCGCTGTTACTATACATATTAGTATGCCAAAAGGTTATTCCATCAATAGGGTCAACCGAGGTATGTGAATAATCGCCCCAACGGTGCCCGGTGCTTATAGTTTTAGCGCCTGTTGCTCCCGTTCCTTCAGCAAGGGTCATTTTGCCAAGCGTATCGCAAGCTGTTCTACCCGTATAGCGTGTACCCGGGTAAGTTGAAGTTTTATCAGATACAGAATAGCACAATCCAATGCTTCCATTCTGATCCATAGCTATTGAAGGGTTCCAGCGGTTAACACTATCGTTTGGAGCATATGTACCCTGTTGGTAAATACTCCATAGCTTACTGGTTGTATCCTGGCGTATTTCATACCATCTTACACCAGCTAATTCAGTACCTCCTGTAACACCAGGGGCTGTAGGTGTTTTACTAACATTTACAGGATAGCACATAACCGCTGCATTGTAATTACCCCACCTTAAATAAGGAATTCTATATGATATAAAGCCATCAAGTGCATCAAAATATCCGTTTTTACCAGGCTGGTCGATATCCTTTTCGGTTCCGCCTGAAAAATAAGAATCGAAGGGAGCAGTTGGTAATGTTTGATAAGCTGATAACGTTCCTGTTTGCGTAGCCCAGTTTATTGAAGCTTGCTCAATTACTAATTCATCAGTAAAACCTGCCCCCCAATTATCATCATTAAAAAACATAAGGTAATTTGGTGACCCGTATGGTGGCAAAGTTCCATCGGCATACATTGTCATAGGACAAAAAAAGCCTTCAGCGCCATTTGGGCTATCGTTAAACGGCATTACAATAAAACCGGCTGTAGTATCACCCACAAGCATTTTAGCTCTATCGTACACAGTAAGTTTATCATTACTGCAATTACATGTCTGGTAATATCCATCAGCCCAAATAGAATACTTAGGGTAATCAGTAAAATCTGTACTATCAGGACAGAAATAATAGACATAGAATTGTCCTGTTGGGTCGTTAGTTACCGAAACTGCCATCATAAGTGTATCAATAGCATCGCCATTAGTTCCGCAAGCAGCATTTTCCTGAAATTCGGTAATTATCCAACGATCCGCAAACTTATCATACATGGTAACCGGGTCACCGTCGTTGCAGGTAAATGCACCAAAAATTGCAGTAAGGCTGGTTGCAGCCAGTTTAGTAGTTCCGTTTTTATTATACACCGCATAGTTCGAATTAACCGTTTGTACGTAATAGTTTGAACCTATCATTCCATTGGGATCGAGTGGTACATAACCCTGCAGGCTGCTTTGACCATTAACTGAAACAATAGGAGCTTTGTTTGCAATGGTTCCTTCAGCTGTTTGAATAGCACCATCTTTGGTTTCAGCGTGTGGGTTGAATTTTTCATGATAATTCCTGGAAGGAGGAGTATGCTTATCTTTTGCCTCTATCGGACCCTCACTTATTTGTTTTGATGGGTGTTCCGCTGCATACTTAGATACCGGTTCAGTTATTCTGAATCTTGCACATTGCTTAAAGTACGAGCCATCGGCATGACGGACTACTTTTTGTGCAACTGCAAATGTAATAGTGCATAAGGCTGCACTCAAGAGTACTGTTTTTTTCATAATGGCTGTTTAATTAACATAAAGATATAAATCTATTCCAGTTTTTTTCAAATTTATCAATAATCACTATATAAATTCAAATGCCCCTGTTTACAGGGGCATTTGAATTTATAATAGTTCTTTAGTTAACAGGCACCTTAACTACGCGTTGAAAACTATCATTAGTAATACGTACAAAATAAATTCCTTTTGCAAGCGAAGCCACATCAAATGTTGTTTTCAATTCGCTTGAAGCAGCAATATTCTTACCGGTTAATCTCTTTCCGTTTAAATCAAAAAGTTCAACCATATAATTATCTGCTTGCGGAAGTTTCACCGCAGAAACATTCAGGACATTCCCTGATTGGTATGCAGACAATTCTGCTTGAGGTAGCTCTATATTACTTACCCCGGTAGTTACACATTTGGGTATCTGAAAAGAATAAATATGGCTTATTACTGCACTACCTGAAACACTTTTATTAGCGTACATACTTGTTCCCCAAAAGGTAATACCATCAATAGGATCCACAGAAAGGTGAGAATAATCGCCCCAACGAAGTGAAGTATTTGCAATTGAATTACCGGTAGCAGCGGTGCCTTCGGCTAGTGTCATTGTTCCCAATGCATCGCACGAAGTACGGCCGGTATAACGTAATCCAGGATAAACCGATATCGGATCACTTACTGTGTATTGCAAGCCTATACTTCCATTTTCATCCATTGCAATAGCAGGGCACCAACGACTAACATTGTCGCTTGGTGCATAGGTGCTTTGCTGATATATGCTCCAACTCTTTGTGGTTGTATCCTGACGTAATTCATACCACCTTACACCTGCGATAGGGCTCTTAGAAGTTGGATGAGTTCCGGAAACAACAACATTGCACATAACTGCAGAATTATAACTTCCCCATCTCATATAAGGAATACGATATGAGAAGAAACCATCACTTGCATCTAAGCTTTCGTAGTTCTTACTCGAAGGTTGGTCAATGTCGTGACGATATAATGAGTTGGAGTTATCATTCGGGAAAAGAGAATTGAATGAAGTAGTGGTTAAGGTTTGGGCTAACGCTATACTACCGGTCTTAGATGTCCAGTTAACCGATACTGAGAAAACCCTGATAGCATTTGTTGTTGCACAACTTCCTCCCCAATTAGGATCCTGAAAATCGAACATATAACATGGTGAGCCGTAAGGTGGTAATGTACCATCAGCCATTAAGGTCATTGGGCAATAAAATCCGCCGCCGCAGTTACTGTTAAATGGGCTATCTGTGTAACTAATTTTAATAAATCCTGCAGTTTTAACTCCAGCCAGCATACTTGTTCTGTCATATACTACTACATAATCATTCGGTGAGCAATTGCATGTTTCATAGTAACCATCAGCCCAAATGGTATATTTAGGATAATCAGATGTTTCAGTATTATCGTAACAGAAATAATATAAATAGAACTTACCTGTCGGGTCATTAGTTTCAGAAACGGCAAACATCATAGTGTCTATATTATTGCCTGAGCCGGGTTGAAATTCAGTAAGTATCCAACGGTCAGCAAACTTATCGTACATGGTTACAGGGTCTCCTTCGTCAGAAGTAAATTTACCGAAAAGATTTGCCAGATCAGTTTCAGCAAGTTTTGCTGTTCCATTCTTATTCCATACGGCATAAGTAGAGTTAATAGTTTGAACGTAGTAATTTGAACCAATCATACCATTTGGGTCAAGGGGAACATATCCCTGACCTTTGGCACCATCAAAACTTACAATTGGGGCTTTATTTTCCATAGTGCCTGCTTCAGTCTGAAGCGCCCCATCAGTAGTACACGCATTGGGATTTGCGCCTTCATGAACTGGTCTTGAAGAAGTCTCACGGTCATCAACTACTTTGGGAGTAGCAAAATGGGTAACACCCGGATGCTTTTGTGCCATTTGCCATATGGGCTCGGTTTCGCGGAACCGCACACATTGCTTGTAATAAGACCCATCCGGATTGTGTTTTTCCGTAGACACTGACTGAGCCGACACGAATGCTGTCGCTAACATTCCTGGGCATAGTAATAGTAATTTTTTCATTATTCAGGGAGATTAATTAAAGTAAATATACTCAACAATCGCCCTTTTTCCAAATTAATGGAGCGTTTTTTACGTTAAGAAACAGTTATTTATCTTCAGTTTCCCTGAGATGCCTCTGTTCTAAAGCGATTCCACCTAAACCGATTAAGAAGAGTTTTTTATTTTCAGGGTTCAATACAAACCACTACTACACCATACTGATATGGTAATGTGAATAGAACAGTATAATCACCAGTAAACCAGCAAGTATGCGGTAGTATCCAAATGCCTTAAAACCATATTTGGTTAAAAAACTTATCAAGCCTTTTATGGCAACAATTGCTACTATAAAAGCAATAATATTTCCTATCAGCAGAAGCTTTACATCCTCACGATGAAAAATATGTTCCTTATGATAGAATTCAAATACTTTGTAGCATGTAGCCGCAAACATGGTAGGAACCGCTAGAAAAAATGAAAATTCTATAGCAGTTTTACGGTTAAGCTTTTGGCTTAAGCCCCCTATTATGGTTGCAGCCGAGCGTGATACTCCCGGAATCATAGATATTACCTGGAAGAAACCTATTTTTAATGCCATTAGATTCGTAATTTCTTTATCCTCGCCATTCTCTGTTTTAGCAAACCATTTGTCTACAAACAACAGTATTATTCCGCCAATCAGCAAACTAAAGCCCACTACTAATACATTGCCAAGCATTCTGTCAATCAACTTATTACATGCCAATCCAATAACCGCTGCAGGTAAAAAAGCTATAAGCAGCTTAACATAGAAATTAAAACTTTGCAGGAACCGTTTCCAATACAGGACCAGAACCGATAAAATAGCGCCGAATTGAATAGCAACTGTAAACGCTTTTGTAAAAGGATCATCTGCAATGCCCATAAAGGATGACACTATAATCATATGACCTGTAGATGAGATGGGAAGGAATTCTGTGATACCCTCAACAATACCCAGAATAATAGCCTGAATTAAGTTCATACGCGGTTTTAGTTATTCGGGGCAAAGCTAAAAATAAAGGCTTTACTGCTGTATTACCTCTATTGCCTCAATAACCAGATAGCACGTATACACCAGCAGTAGTGCTGCGTATATGAAAAGACCTATCATTTGTTTCGTCTTCATGTTTGACGTGTGTTTAATCTGATACGACAAATATACTACTTTATACGACAAAAGACAATAGCGTAAGTTTAATTGGTTATGAACATTTTTTTCAACATTTCATACATAAACGCTGTTATATATCGTTTTATTATAAGTGATTATTAGCTTACATTTGTATTAAATAATACCCCAATATGAAACGTACAGTACTTCTACTATTTCCTTTATTAGCAATAGTTTCAGCCCCTAAGGCGCAAACATTTAAGGTGGGTGCATTGGCCGGGGTAGCCATTACCGATGTTTCGGGTATGGACCAGATAGACTATGATAATGATTTCTACAAATTTGGCTTTACTGCAGGTGGTTTTGTTAACACAAAATTAACACCAAAGAGCTCCATGCAACTTGAAATCACGTATACGCAAAGGGGAAGTCAGCAGCCACCCGATAGTACACATATGAATGCCTATTACACTCTCATATTAAACTATATTGATATTAACTTAATATGGAAAAGACAACTACACCTTGGCATCAACAAAAAACAAACCGATAAATGGGGGTTTGAAGCCGGTGCTACTTTTGGCACACTTGTTTATTCAAATTTCACTGCCCAGAGTATAGAATATTCTGTTACCGGTTTAAGTAATTTTGAGCTTAGCGCTATGGTTGGACTTTATTACAACTTCTCACCTAAATTCTATTTTTCAGGTACATACAGTAATTCAATTATACCGGTTATCGGACGCAACGGCGGCCTCGGTTTGTATAGCCTCAACTACGGAGCCTGGAATGCTGGCTGTAACCTTGCCTTCCAGCTTACATTTGGGTATGCCTTTAATGGCGCTTCAGAGCCGGAAAGCAATTCAAGTACACCTCCTCCGCCTGCACCAAGTGGTGGTAACTAAATAAACGTTTTTTATTGAGCCCTGCCATTTTTGGCATTACATTTGTTGCAAAGTCAGTTTATGCAAAAGGTGGAGACAAAAGAGTGGTTTAAGTGCTGGTTCGATTCACCGTATTATGAACTACTGTATAAGGACCGCGACCAGGCCGAAGCCGATCTCTTTATAAACAACCTGGTAAAATTCCTTCAACCTAAGCCCGGTAGCTTTATGCTCGACCTGGCTTGTGGTAAAGGCAGACATGCCATATCACTGGGCAAATCAGGATTCAATGTTACCGGGCTCGATATTTCACAAAAGAACATTCACGCGGCCGAAAAATATACTGCTAAAAATCTTTCGTTCTATATACATGATATGCGCAAGCCTTATATGGCGAATTACTACGATTATGTTTTTAATTTGTTTACCAGCATAGGGTATTTTGAAAATGAACGTGAGAACGATGCTGTTTTTACAAATGTGCACCATGCCCTGAAACCTGATGGAGTGTTTATACTCGACTTTGTAAATGTGCATAAAGCCGCACAATGCCTGTCGCACTACGATGAAAAAGAAACCGAAGGAATCAAATTTCAGGTTAGCAAAAAAATAGAGAACGGTTTTTTGGTGAAAGATATTCATGTGATCGATGGGGCAAAACAATTTCATTTTGAAGAAAAAGTGCATATGTTTACTGAACCATTATTAAAGCAAACACTTGAAAGGCATGGTTTGCAAGTGGTAAATATTTTCGGCGATTATAACCTCAATGCATTTAACCTTGAACAATCAGACCGTTTTATTTTAATCAGCAAAAAGAAATAATGACACTACTTTACTTTATACTTTTTGCAGCTGTTTTTGCAGGAGGTTTTACTTTTACACTTATTACCATTCCGCCAAAGGCATTAAAACTTTTACTGGCATTTACAGGCTCATTGCTTTTTTCAATTGCGGTGCTCGACCTTATACCCGAGGTTTACAGCAGCTTAAAAAAAACAGCAGGTATTTATATTTTGGCCGGTTTCTTTTTTCAAATAGTTCTGGAATTCTTTTCGCATGGTATTGAACACGGGCACACCCATCATCACGAATCGAAGACCTTTATACCCATGATGCTTGTCAGTCTTTCATTGCATTCTTTACTTGAGGGGATGGCCGTAAGTTATCATCCCGGTGGCACCAGCAGCCTTGTTGATAGCGGGCTGTACATTGGCATACTGCTGCACCACATACCCATTGCCATTGCGCTTATGGCCATACTTACCGAAGTATATCCCGGCCGTAAAATACAGCAACTTATTCCGCTTGCCATATTTGCATGCATGTCGCCTTTAGGTATGTTTTTAGGCGCACATGCGGGTCTTATGATTAACCTGCCCGGCGGACAGTTTTTACTGAACATTACCACGGGTATTGTTACCGGCATACTGTTACATATATCCACCACCATATTGTTCGAAAGCAGCGAAGACCATCGCTTTAATCTGCTTAAATTTATTACCGTGCTTTTTGGGGCATTGCTAACCATGTTTATTATTCTGTAAAATGACGGAAGAGTTTCTGCATTATATATGGAAACACACTTTATTCGACCGTTCGAAATTAAAGACCACGGAAGGCAAGGCAATTGAAATTGTTCAGATCGGTTTACATAATCACGATTCAGGTCCCGACTTTTTTAATGCCAAACTGAAAATAGGCGATACACTTTGGGCAGGTAATATTGAGGTACACATTAAATCATCGGACTGGAATGCACACAAACACCAATTTGATAAAGCATATAAAAATGTAATACTTCATGTGGTATGGGAAAATGATATTGAAATTTCCCTGCCTGGCGGATATGCAGTACAGGCGCTTGAATTGAAAAAACTGGTTCCCTTATCACTACTCACCAAATACGAGGATCTGAAAAACTCGGCCAAACGTATTCCCTGCGAAAGTGATATTCACAAAGTAAATGAATTGGTATGGCATGCCTGGTTCGACAGGTTAATTGCGGAGAGGCTGGAACGAAAAACCAATACCATTGACTTAAAATTAAAAGCAACTGTTAACGACTGGGAAGAAACATTTTACCAGACCTTATTACGCAACCTTGGTAATCCGATAAACACAGAGCCATTTGAAAGACTTGGCCGTGCATTACCTTACAAAATAATAGCCAGGCACAGGCCAAATGAGTTTGAAATTGAAGCACTGCTTTTAGGTCAGGCAGGTATGCTCGAAGGAAAATTTAAAGACGAATATGCACAGAAACTGCAGAAGGAATATAAATACTTACAAAGTAAATATAGCCTTACCCCTATCTCTAAAGCTGAATGGAAATTTATGCGTATTCGTCCACCTCATTTCCCAACGTTCCGTTTGGCACAGCTGGCAGCTATGCTAACCAAACATGCCAGGCTTTTCAGGCTTCTTACTGAATCAGAAAAAATTGAAGACATTGTAAAACTATTTTCAGTTCCGCCTTCTGAGTACTGGCTTACACATTATACTTTCGATAAGGCTTCTAAAAAAGCCACAGGCATTATGGGTAAACCCATGATAGAAATGCTGATAATTAATGCCATTGTGCCCTTATTGTTTTTATATGGGAAGAACACCGGAAATGAATTGATGATTGATAAAGCATTTGAGTTTTTGCATGAACTGAAACCGGAAAGCGATAGTATTATAAAAAATTGGGGCTCACTGAAAATAAATGCACACGATGCCTATGAAACTCAGGCCTTATTGCAATTAAAAAATGAATATTGCGACAAACGCCGCTGTGTGCAATGTGCCATAGGGCATAATTTACTAAAGGTAAATAGCAGCATTAAGCAGGAAGTTTCGTAAATTTGCAAGAAGCGCTCAAAAAATGTTTCCGGGAATAATAATAGATATAGTAAGCTGGTTCGAACAAAAGGCCTTTGGTGTATGCACCTGGCTGGGCTTAAAGTTGGGCATGAAAAGCACCACCATAAGGCTTTACTTTATTTACCTGTCGTTCTTCACATTCGGTTCGCCAATCATTATCTATTTTATACTGGCCTTTCTGCTCGAAAACAAAAAATACTTTTCACGCTCTTCGGTAAACCAACCGCGCAGGCGCACCTGGGATCTTTAGGATATTTGCAAAATGCACGACCTCACCCCGACCCTCTCCTGAAAGGCGAGGGAGAAATACATTTGAGTTTTTTAGAAATAGTTAAAAGGTGGGCGCGGATTAGTCCCGAGTGCTCGGGAGCGAGTGGTGCGGAAAAGTAGCCCCAAATAAACATTACTCAAGTTTAAATAGCTAATAAACAAACTCTGTTTGTATCTAATTCCGCACCTTTGCAATTCTAAAACCATTTGTTATTACTTTAGTGTTCTATGAATAAAAAAATATTAATTACAGGTTCAAATGGCCTGTTGGGCCAGAAATTGGTGTACAGGCTGCTGAACCAGCCGGGGGTTACTATTATAGCTTCATCAAAGGGGCCTAACCGTTTGCTGAAGCAGGATGGGTATACATACCTTTCGCTCGATATTACCGACGCAAATGCGGTTGATAGCGCCATTGCGCAATTTCAACCCGATGTGGTTATAAACACCGCCGCCATGACCAATGTAGATGCTTGCGAAACGGCTGTAGACGAATGCCATAAAATGAATGTGTATGCAGTGCAGTATATTGTAAATGCATTAAAAAAACAATCGAACAACCCGCAACTTATTCACCTTTCTACCGACTTTATTTTTGATGGTAATAATGGACCATACAAAGAAACAGATTTCCCCTATCCTCCAAAATCGGTTTATTCTGAATCGAAGTTTGAATCGGAAAAGGTTGTAAAAGAATCAGGTATCCGCTGGACCATATTACGTACTGTATTGGTTTATGGTGTGGTAGATAATATGAGCCGCAGTAACATTGTTCTGTGGGCGAAAGATTCATTATCGAATGCTAAAAAAATAAATGTTGTAGACGATCAGTTCCGCACACCCACACTTGCCGAAGACCTGGCAGAAGGATGT
>DATHNG010000092.1:0-2606 GCA_035486275.1 Bacteroidia bacterium | reverse complement strand
GCCTTTAGAAGTATTTGAAAACATGCAATCTTTCCTCGACTGGCTAAATGCCCACCCTATAAAAAACAAGACCATTCTGCTTAAAGGCTCTAGAGGTATGGCTATGGAAAGGGTGCTGGAGAGGTTATAGTTTATCTTCTGAAATCTGCAATCGTTACTCGTTGCTCTCAAATTTTTTTTGATTTTAGATTGGCAATTAACGAATAGTGATTTAAGAAGTAATATCTTCCCTTCTATGAGCACTTATCCATTTTAACACGCAAAAGCATAGTTTATCGAGTATCCTATAGGTGTTTGGCAACATTTGCTTGCTTTATTTACCTTCAGGCATAGATATTTTTAATTCCTCGAAGTCTGATTCAGCTTGAATCATTGTAAGGGTTAAATCAATAAGATTCTTCAAGTCTGTGAGGTCTTTTGTCTCCCACTTCCTGACATAATGTGTTTCATCATTACCTAACCAAACAGCTCTTTTAGCAACAATTTTAATCCTGCTATCTTCAATATGGTCTTCGATGACTTTAGCCAAATTACCTTTCTTGATTTCATCTTCTTTTTCTGGCTTATTCTTAATCGAAAAATCCTTAATAAGAAATTCTAATGCCTTTCTATACCCTACGCCACATATTTGTAGTAACTTATATTGTTCGGCAGCAAATGCCTGATTAAATATCTCTATAAAACTTGGAGAAATAACACTTATACTCTTATGGAATTCTTTTACTTTATTGGTTCCAATACTTATATCTGATAAAGAAGCTAGACTTGACCATCCACCACCATTGGTATTAGTGGTGAAAGTATAGTAACCTATAAAAAGTTCCCTGCATTTTTCGTAATTACATCGAAAAACAACACTAGCTTTTCCCATGTTATCATTTTTATTAGCCCACATAGGAGTAGGTGCTATTTTATTATGACAATAAGGGCATTCGTTAGGCATTACGTCTAACCTAGCATCCATATTACCTACATTAACATGTATACTCATATATCTATTTTTAAAACACTAATGTAGGCAATATCTATCTACCTTTGTAAATAGATATGTCTAAGTATAAATCCAAAACAGATTACGTAATTTTGCAAAAGCAAAATGCCCCTATTTCGAGTAAGAGCATTTCTAATTCTGGTTAGTTGATGGTATTCAACTTTTGCCTTTACCAAATGTACGAATTTTTATTAACTAAACGCAAAATGGAAACCGAAATTTCCCTGCAAGAATCAAACTCGTTTTCAGTAAAAGAAAATTGCTTTACCTTAGTTAAGAAATTCAGGATATAATGGCAAAAAAAGGTGATGATATTGGAAGTGCTATTCTAGCAGGGCTTGCTATTTTAGGTGGTGCTTTGATTTTTTCGGAAATCGTAAAAGCCTCTTCAAAAAGAGTGACGGTTTATTCATGTCCGAATTGTAAATATGACAAATTGCTTTATGGTACAACGGAATGCCCTAATTGCCATGCTCATTTAACTTGGGAAAACCAAACACAACAAGCATGAGTAATAATACCTTCCCTATAAATTTAGATACAAAGCACGATATATTCTTAGTATCAAAAGGGCGATTTGTGTTTCTGTTAATATTACGTTGGGTTATGTATGGCGGCACAGGAATATTTTTGTCTTATTCTGTTCTATATAATAAATGTTTATTTAATGAACACTGTAATACAGTTGTTGTTACTTTCTTTTCAATATTATCATTAGGGTGTTTCGCTAATTGCGGGTTAGCTATAGATAAGTTTACTAATATCAGTGTCGGGAAACCATAAATTCATGAGTAAGCCACGACTAACACCCGTACAAAAGAATTCTTTTGAAACTAAGTTCCGTGAATTAGTAAAGTAACCAAGTAATGGGAAGATTTTGTAAGGAATTCTTAAAATGAAATCCGCTAAAAACAGTTGAAATCTGCCTATTTCTGTATTAAAAGGGATAGGTGCGCTTCTATTTATACTGCTTCATCTTATACTTCAAATGTTTCTTTACATAATTGGCCGATGAAGAAAATGAATTATAATCGATAGCATAGACTTCAGGTGCTGGGGTTTTGTGCCTTCCATCGTTCAGTAAAATTGTCATAGCATCTGCAAAAAAGCCAAGCTCATCGCGGTAGTGCATGGCAATAGAATCGGGCATGGTATAAACACGAAGCACCACAATATGGTTACTGTGTCCGTCGTATTTTTTACCTGAAGCAGGGCCGTCATTGTCGGCATCGTGGCCACCGTGCCTTGTCTGCACATCGTGCAGCTGGGTCATTAAAATACCGATCGAAATATCGTCATTCTCAATACTGGTCGGCATAATTTCAACAATGCGCTCCAATCCGTTAAGCCAGCTTCCTTTACTGGACCAGTTATTGGCTACTCCCTGCGGAGAGTCATTCATGATCACATCTACCGTATCCATTCCTTTTTGAAAAGCATAGTTCAAACCTTCTACCACAGGTATCACTTCTGCTGTTCCTCCATCCGAATAAACCGAATCATCTTTGTGCAGGTACGACATCCATATAGGTTCGTTAGCCGATGCCCATATCCAATCGCACATATCACTATAACTATACTCGTCAGAGCTTTTTATTTCGGCATGGCCCGATAC
>DATHNG010000091.1:0-25029 GCA_035486275.1 Bacteroidia bacterium | reverse complement strand
CGGCCATAGTGGAATGGCGCCCAGCCCCATGAATAGTCCGATACCCATGTCCAGCCATATTCGGTATAAACCCAATGGCCGTAATTAGAATAAGGAGCAAAGCCAGGTCCGGCGCTTGGTATCCATACATACCCATAGGTTGGCATATTCACCCATTGGCCGTATGGCGACAGGTCGTCGTAAAACGTTTGTGTGCTGACAGGCGCCTGGTCAGGCGGAGCCACTTGTTGCGCTTCCGAAGAATCCATTTGCTGGTCCTGGGCCGATACAACTGTATCTCCCGGATCGGCAGGTTGCATATCATTATCTTGTGCAAATGAAGCAAGTGGCATTGCGCATACTATTGCGCCAATTGCTAAAAATTTTCTAAGCTGTGTTTTCATAGTTTGCGGGTTTTTTATTTAATTCTTTTAGCTTCTTTAAACTTAGTTACCCAAAGTTAACAGAATTACATGAAGGTACCATGAAGTATTCTATAAACCTTTTTTAAGTTGTAAGTCAACAGTCGTTAATCATCAGCATGTTTTAGCCCTCATTGCGAAGAATGAAGCAACCGCAGAGCGTTCACGAATTCATTACTGAAATTATTAGAGTTTATGAGTAATCTTACCAACTTTTTTTGCCCCAAACCACTAAAGGGGCTTTTAATTCGTAATTTTTAATTCCTCATTATTAATTGCATTTGAGGCTGTCAACTTCCCTTCATGGGAGGGGCGAAGGGATGGGACTCCCTGCTTGCTCCCGAGCACTCGGGACTAACCCGCGCCCACCTTTACCACAGTTATTAGTCGATAGTCGTTAGTGTATTTGCGTTAGGGATTACTCGTAGCGCGTTTATTAGCTTTTGAACTCGTGAGACTTCGTGTTGCAGTGGAAACCCCACAGCCGACCTTAGGAGGCGAGGAGTTGTAACGTAAAGCCCGACCCGTAGGGGAACGCCCATATTAATTACGAATTAGGAATTACGAATTAATGCAAACACACTAAACACTTACGACTATTGACTAACGACTACTTAAATTGTTAATTAGTGTTAAATAGCGATTTTGGTTACATTTACTTATAAACTTAATTCTAATTTAAGCCCATCTAATTCCCCAGCATGCAGATAGAAAAAACAAGCCGTATTACATCAATTGATCTTCTCAGGGGACTTATTATGGTTATAATGGCGTTGGATCATTCACGCGATTTTCTTCACTTTGATGCCTGGACACACGATCCGCTTGATTTCCGCTACACTACCCCTATCCTATTCCTTACACGTTGGGTAACACATTTTTGTGCACCCAATTTTATTTTACTGGCTGGCCTTTCCGCTTATTTATATGGCTTAAAGAAAGGAGGCAACGAATTGACAAAATTTCTTGTCACCCGTGGCTTATGGTTAATACTGCTTGAGCTTACTTTATTCAAGTTTTTATGGACAGGTACTTTGTTTACTATGCATTTTACGGCATTGGTAATTTGGGCTATTGGCGTTAGTATGGTATTCCTGGCTTTCTGGCGCAAACTGCCTTATTGGTTTATTCTTGCATCAGGCCTGGCAATAATTCTATTCCATAATGTTGCCGATTATTTTGAACCAGGCACTATGGGCATATTAAATGCCGTTGGGCTGGAGCAGCAATCATCGCCCACTTCAGCCCTGGGCATACTGTGGGCTTTTTTACATAAAGTAACTCCGGTTACTATGGGTTCATTACACGTATTTGTACTGTACCCGCTTCTACCCTATTTCGGGCTTATAAGTTTAGGGTACTGCCTTGGCAAGTTTTATGTACCAGGCTATGTGGCAGAAGCACGCCAGCGTAACTTAATACTTATAGGCACTATTTGTATTGCGTTGTTTATAGTATTACGCCTGTTCAACACCTATGGCGACCCTTCTCCATGGACACCTTATCATAACCTGTGGTCAGGTTCGGCCAATTATGTTTTTTCGTTCCTTTCATTTATTAATGTAACCAAATACCCTTGCTCGTTACTGTATATTTTAATAATGGTTGGCCCTGCCCTGCTTTTCCTTGCCATGTTCGAAACCGCCAATAATGCAATAGCCCGTTTTTTTATTACCATAGGCAAGGTGCCTATGTTCTATTACATACTTCACCTTATCATGTTCAACCTTATAGCATTACTGCTTCAGCGGTTGAATCGTTTTGATACTGCGCATAACCATTACCACCTGGCTACGGTTTACTTTGCATGGATATTTGTTGTTGCCTTTTTATATCCGTTATGTAGCTGGTATGCAAAATACAAAGCAGCTCATCCGGAAAAATGGTGGCTGAGTTATATATAGTAGTTAGTCAATAGTTGTTAGTGAATAGTATATTTTAAAACCCCTGTTTATGAAAACCCTGTTAGTAATTGCCTCTCTTTTTACAATTCTCACCGTAAATGCACAAACCAAACAATTAGATGTTGGTGATACGGTACCTAAGTTTACGTTGCTGAACCAGGACGGTAAACCATTCAACATGAAAGATTCGATAGGCAAAAAAGTAATTGTAATATTTTTTTACCCGAAAGACGAGAGCATTGTTTGCACCAAAGAAGCCTGTGCCTTTCGAGATAGTTCATCGGCTTTGATAAAGGCTGGCGCACTGGTTGTTGGTATTAACCAGGGCAGTGTTGAAAGCCACAAAAAGTTTGCAACCGACGACAATTTACCTTACCAGTTGCTGAGTGACCCCGATGAAAGAGTAATTGCTGCTTTTGGTGTGAAAGGCAAAATGTATACCGACAGGGTTACCTATGTAGTTGACAAAACCGGGCAGATTGTTTTTAAATACCATAGCCTTACCGAAGGCAAAAAACATACCGATGAGGTATTGAAGTTTTTGAGGGAGATGAAGCAATAAAAGCCCACCTCGGTCCTCCCGAAGGGAGGAAGCAAGATTTAGTGGATTACTACTAATTTACTGGTTGCAGTAATTGTTCCGTTTACTAGTAAAGTATAATAGTAAATACCGTTGGGCAGATCAGTAACGTCCTGCTTTGCAGTACCTGCATTTGAATTGATCAAACCTGTTTTCACCAATTCCCCAACCGCATTGTACAACTTGAGTGTAGCTCTGCTTTGGCCTTGTGGCAACTGATACGATAATGCGGTGTTATTGCTCGAAGGGTTAGGGTATGCAGAAATCTGCGCAGCATTTTTTGTATATTCCTGAACACCTTCACACATATCCCATCCAATTACTATATTATCTATCATCCATCCTTCCTTATTTGACAATGTAGAACCGCTATAAAAAGTAAAACGTAGCAATGCGGTATCACAAGCAGGAAAATAATTGGTACAGCCCCCATTCCCTATTGTAAAATTAATTGTATAGGATTCCCAACCGGAAGAATGACCTGTAATATGTAAAGATGAATTAGAGCATTCGTATTCATAAATAGATTGCCATGTTTTACCCATATCACTTGAAACATCAATAGACCCCGAATCCTGAAGCGTATCCATATCAAATTTCTGCCAGAAAGTAACAACAGGTATGGTGCATTTATCCCAACTACCAAATGGTGTTTTAGTACCAGGCAAAATGATATTGAATGATGACACATTATTTACCGGATAATCATTAATCGTATCGGTAACAATTGCATTTGGTTTAGAATAAGCACTATCAAAAAAAGCCTTTTGCGGCCGGCCTATTTGCCATATGTTATTTTTTTGTGATGTATCAATTTTGACAAGTTCCAAATGCTTTTCGAATGTAATGGTGTCTATATCGCTTTGGGCCCATAGGGAATAACTATTTGCAATCGAAATAAATATGAGACTTAAGAAAAGTATTTGTTTTCTCATGCGCCGGATTTAATATATCAAATGTAGTAAAATAAACCCTGAAAACCTACTGCAACGGGTTCATTATTTTACCCATAAACAAAATGCAACCGGTATCGTTATCGCGTATTACAAATACAAAGGGGTGGTTCGCATTAAACATTATCAATGACTTCGGGCTTACTATCATCGATGGATGTATAATAATCGCAGTTGCTGCGGCAGCTTCGGTACCGCTTTCTGTAACGTCAATAAATGCTTTATGAATAACCTTGTCTATACAAAGGCTTTCATCGGTCAATGATGAAAAATCGGCATTAGGTGTAAAAGGAATAGGCATACCCATTTTCGAAAGAACATCCTTAAGCTGAAACTCATCGGTAGTTTTAAATTTAGGCAAGCTTAGTTTCACCTTTTTGGTAGACATAGAGTCTAATATCTTGTTATAGTATTTCTCATCAAGCAGGCTTTCCATTTTATCAAAACCTGCTTTTACTCCTTTGGGTAGCAATACTATCATCGACAAACTGTTTCCCTTATATGGCATTTGAACAGCCTGCAAATTCTCATCCTCGTAATACAAATAGCTATTGGTAATATGCATCATGTCGGCCATTACACTGTCGTGCTTTGAAATGTAAAACGATTTCTGCAAGGTAAACTCTTTCGGAAAAGGTGTTTGCCACCTAGCATTAAAATAAATGGCATTCACGAGCACCATCCTTGTTGAAGGATTCAATATGCCCTGTTGTATAAGGTTCTTTATCTTACCATTTGTCTTTCCCTCAACCCAATTGTTTATTATGTTTCTTGTATTGGTATCGGCAAAACTTACCTTGGTTGATGTAGCGTGGTAAATATTTGTCATTAAGTCAGCATAGGTTTGTTTCACTTTCAGGCTATCTCCCAGCCAAATTGAATTAGCAAGGTTAATAACAACATGATTAGCAGTATCAGTCAGCGTATCACTTTCAACAGCATTAACAAGGGTTTCAATGCCACCCATAAACCTTTTGGGCAACGTATTAAAATGCATAACGTGGCCTATTTGCCTGTACGTTTCATTGCGTGCGCCCGTTTGAGCCATTGCCATGGCCGTAGTAATACTGAAAGGAGAATAGAACACATTGTTTTTACCTGCATCAACATGCTTATAGAATTCAAAAGCAAACATGTTATTACTATCAGCTACCTGCTTTCCGGTTTGGGCATGAGTTAGAATAACAAGCACACATAATAAACCACTCAGCAAAAACTTTTTCATTCACCACAGAATTATAAACACAAACATACACAATGATTTCGTAGTTTTACACTTCATAAAAAAAGCAAGTGCAGCCCATAATATCAGTTCAACATATAAGTAAAAAATTCGGCGAGTTTACTGCTGTAGACAATGTAAGTTTTGAAGTGCAGGCGGGAGAAATATTTGCTTTCCTTGGGCCTAATGGTGCAGGTAAAAGCACTACCATAAAAATGCTTACCACCCTTTTAAAGCCAACATCTGGTGAGCTTCAATTGGCAGGGCATAATGTTACCAAAGAACCTAATGAAACCCGCAAGGTATTTGGTATAGTATTTCAGGATGCAAGCCTTGACGACGAACTGACCGCATACGAGAACATGCAACTGCATGCTGTTTTATATGGCCTGCCAAAAAAAGAGACAAATAGCCGCATTGAAGAAATGCTAAGGTTGGTTGACCTTTGGGAACGACAGAAAGCCATTGTAAAAACCTTTTCAGGAGGAATGAAGCGCAGGCTTGAAATTGCCCGTGGGTTATTGCACCATCCTAAGGTCATGTTTTTAGACGAACCTACCCTGGGGCTCGATGCACAAACCCGGAACCTGTTATGGAATTATATAAAGGAGTTGAATGCCAAGGAAGGAATGACCATATTCTTTACCACCCATTATTTAGGTGAGGCCGAGGCTGTAGCCCAGCGCATAGCCATTATTGACCATGGTAAAATTGTGGCCAGCGGAACAAGTGAAGAACTGAAACAGCAAACCGGCACAACTAACCTGGAAGAAGCATATTTGAAATTAACCGGCACACAAGTACGCGATGAAACTTTAGATTCTGCTGAGGGTAACCGTGAACGGTTCAGGTCGATAATGAAGAACAAGCAACGATGAGCACCATTTACATATTATGGCTGAGGCAGATCAAGCGTTTTTCGCGCTCGGGCATTCGTATACTTATGGGTTTTGTACAACCGCTTGTATATATGCTTGCACTTGGTTATGGCTTGAACAGTGTGTTTCAGCAATCGGGTAAAGGCAGCTATATACAGTTTATTGTTCCGGGCATAATTGTTCAAACCATTATGTTCACCTCTATGTTCTGGGGTGCAAATATTATATGGGATAAACAATTCGGTTTTTTAAAAGAAACGCTGGTAGCGCCTGTATCGCGCATGAAGATAATGTTTGGCAGCGCCCTGGGTGGTGCTACTATATCGTTGATACAAGGCATTATATTATTTGGCATATCCATCGTGCTTGGCTTTCGTCCTTATAATTGGGCATACGTTCCGCTAGCAATTGTATTTATGGGAATGCTATCACTCGCCATTGTTGGTTTCAGTGCAGGTATAGGCGCCGTGGTAAACGATATGCAGGCTTTTGTTGCTGTAAACAATTTCCTGCTTATACCCTTGTTCTTTCTTTCAAGCGCTTTGTTCCCACTCGATAATGTTCCGCAGGTAATGAAAATAATTGCCTACGTAAACCCTATTTCGTATGCTGTTGATGCGATACGCTTTACACTTATTCATCAAACTCATTTTGGTCTGCCTACCGACTTTGCTGTTCTGTGTGCAACACTGGTTGTGTTAATGAGTTTTGGTTCTTACAGGTTTAAACAAATACAGGCTTAATACGTAACTATCTTTTAACATATATTTTACCCGTCCTAATTGTATCGTATCCATCGGGCCGCACATTTTTCACAACCTGTTTTACAAGGCTATCTCCCTTCTCATTATTATATACATATATCATCTTTCCGTTTTCAGGGTAGCTTTCAAAATGCAGCGTACCGTTCTCAAACCAGCTTTTTGTGGAGTTGAAACGCAGCCCTTTAAAAACATAACTTGAATCAGTTGTATTGTAAACCCCAACAGTATCTTTATACTTCGTTACCGACACAAATTTTTTTGCCCCGCTGCTATACCACATTTTTATATTACCCTCAGCCCATACAGCATGCCTGTTCCTCCAATAATCTTTCTCAGCCACCCTTCCATTGTCGTAATAGGTAATGTATATTTCATTCAGCGAATCAAACAACTTACGATGCCGTTCTACCCTTACCTTACCATTGGGGTAATAAGCTAACACCTGCCTCCTCGGGTAACAGGAAATAAGAATAACAGACAGAACAATAAGAATAGCGAGTTTTTTTCCTACTGATCTCATAAACTGTAAATACAAAGAATTACTCTTTTATTTTCGTCAACACATCACCTTCAAACGAAACATTGAATATCTTATTGTCTTTTATAGAACCATCTGCACGGCTAAAGTTCAGTTGAAATTCATACTTACTACCTTCTGCTTTTAAATTGAATTCATCACCAGCTACATCTACGTAATCATTATTGTTTTGATCGTATTTAGCCTTCCACTTATTTAATACAGGTTCCATATCGAACGTTGCGACAATTTCATTCTTTAGCTTAATACAAAACTTACCCGCTTGTTTATATGGAACAATAGAAAAACTATCGGCACCGGCAGTAAAACAGGTATACCCGTATGCTGTATCATCATCGTGCGTGCTGTATGCGCTTCTGTCAGAATAAATAGTTGAATAATAATTATATCCTGCCACATTCAACGAGTAGTTTACATCACCCCTCGAAGCGCGGCTAAAGCTAATATGCTTGTTATTGTTGTAGCTCCGTACACCGTCATCATACCCCGGCAAACCCATGTGTTTCATAATGTTTCCTGCCTCGCCATAAGCATAGTAATAACGGTCATTATTTTCCTGTTTATCGAGCGAGTCAAGGTTTATTTTAAACCAAGGTTGTATCATATCAAGGTTCTCTATCTTTATCAGGTATTCAATTATCGATTCAACTCTGCGGTTAATACTATCGTTTACATCGTGCCTATTGGTATCAATAACACCCTTAACAAGTATTTTATTTGCAACAAGCATTTTCTCGAGCTGCCTGGTCTGGCTACGGGCAGCTACGCCAAATGCGCCCCATGGACCAAATGAAGCCAGTAATGCTATTGCACAAAGCGATATTGGTATCAGCTTTATATTCTCTTTGTTGCTCATAAGGAAATAGGAAGCAATGCACATAAGCCACAAGGCAAGCACTACAATAAAATACCTGTCGGCTGTTATACCATATTGGTGTACCCTGTGGTAAATAGAAAATGCAAGCAATACCACCAGCGGATACAGCGCAATGTAGAACCATTTGGAAAATATTTTTATCCATTTGTTCTCATCGCTATTGCGAAGCGGATAAATAAGTAACAGGGAAAGTATACCCAGGCCGCTGAAAGTAATTACCAGGTATGAAACATAACCCTTAGGCAGGTTTCCCAAAATGATTATACGCAGCGAATAGGCATATAGTATTAGTAAGAAGCCGGTTACGAGCGGTAACATTACAAACTGTGTAAACCCTTTTAGGCCTTTCAGATAGGTATTATCACTTTCCAGTTCATGAATATTAGCAGGCACGCCACTTAAAAAGAACAATGTGTTGAATACGCCCGTCATAATGAACCATGCATAGAGGTAATAGTTATTGCCGATGTAAACATGCAAGAGATCATCGAGCAGCCACATAGCAAGGCAAATGCCTAGATACAGAACCAGGGTATATAAGAACGATAAGAGAAAGCGCAGGAACAATGCCCTGTTGAACTGCCAGAAACCATTCACCTGATTTTTTACCAGGAAGGGTGCAAAAGCAACCATTAAGTGCGATGCAATTATATATAAAGAATAGCGTGTAAAACTCTCTACCCCGAAATGCTGGTAATGGTTTATGGTAAAATAATAACCAATGATAAGAACAAGCATAAGGCCTTGTGTTACTATTTTTTCTTTTAACACATGCCCCTTAGATTCGGAGTATAAGGATGCTGCCAGGAAGAGGCAAAGCCCGAGCTCGCAACACATGGCAATTTTAGCGAATGCACTATTTCCACCATTTTCGTCGAACCAACTGAACCAACGGTGGTGTGCAAGGTATACCAGGCAGAATGTACCTGTAAAAGCACACAACACACTAAGCGGAAAACGTTTAATAGTCGCTATCAATTGGCTTGATGCAGACTGTACAGAAGGAAGTTTTATCATGGAGATTTGTTGTAACAGGTTTTAGATGAGCCTGTTTCAACAAAACTAACGAAAAAGAGGGAGATAAATTGCTTAAGAATTTTGTCTATCTTTAATAATAATAGTAAGTAAATAAATTAAGCCACTATGAAAAAGTATTTCACTCTAATTTTTATCTCGTTACTTGCATTAAATACAAGTAAGGCGCAGTCATGGTCATGGGCTGAAGGCGGGCAAAAACCCAATGGGAAGTATGCAGGACAAGAAAATACTATTGCTGAAGACTTAAATGGCGATAGCTTTATGCTTGGAACTTTTGGAGATACATTAAGTTTTGGGGGGAACGCTATTATAAGTAATTCTATGTATAGTAACACCTTTTTAGTCAAATACAATTCTTCGGGGAGCCCACTTTGGGTTAAAGCCATGTTTATTACTTCTAAAAGTTTCGCAGAAGCAGGTTCTGTTGTGACAGATGCATTGGGGAATGTATTTATGTCAGGCACCTTTAATGACAGTATAAAATTTGGTTCATTGTGGCTTACTGATACATTTAGTATTAACACCTCATATTTGGTTAAATATAATTCAAGTGGAAAATTGCTTTGGGCAAAACAATTCAACATTGCTAATAATGGAAATTCATTAATTGATGGAGGCGCACTTGTGACAGATAATATTGGGAATGTTTACATGACAGGAGCATTTATAGGCCAGGCCTTTTGCGGAAAGGATACAATACGCTGCAACTATGCGACTTTTTATTTATGTAAATTTGATTCTTCGGGTAATTTGATTTGGTTGAAACAGGCAATTGGGAATGGTATTGCAGCTTCTTCTGGACACAGCATAAGTATGGATTCCCACAATAATTTATATATTATTGGTAACTTCTATAGTGGTACAGTTTCCTTTAGTGGTTATAATATAAACGATATTGGAAATGGCGATCTCACTTTTATTGCAAAGTATGATTCTGCCGGGCATCCACTTTGGGTTAACCAAACAACGGGAACACATAATACATCATCAGATGGATGGGCTATTATTACTGACCCGAATGGGAATTCATATATTTCTGGTCAATTTGTAGATAGTATTTCATTCGGTGGGCATTATTTGTATAACTCATCTAATAATTTAGGAGCTTTTATAGTTAAGTATGATTCGAATGGAAAGGTAAAATGGGCAGCACAATCAAACATGGATTCAGCCAATGGAAGTTGGGTTGGATATTCTCTTTCTATTGATAAAAAGGAGCATGTATACTTATCTGGTGGAGGTAGTGATTCAGTTCTCCGATTTGGTAGTTTTACATTAAAAGGGAAAATTAGTACATCAGCAGCATTTCTTATTCAGTTTGATAGTTCTGGTAATGCAATTTGTGGCTCAATCATTCCAAATACTACACCCTATAGTAATGTAATTTCAGATTCTTCAGGTAGTAATATCTATTGGGCATCTGCAATTTATCGTGATTCTTTGGTATTTGGAACAGATACCATAGAAACTGATACATTATCGTATTTGGGTGCATTTATTGCAAAATGGGTTCCGTGTGGCGCACCATCAGGAGTAAAGAGACTTTCAGATAAGTATTCCGTCAATATTTACCCTAATCCCTCGAAAGGCATTACCACTATTCAGTTGTCAGGAGTTAATTGTCAATCATCCATAGAAATCTACAATATGCTTGGAGAAAAAATATACACTTCAAAACTAAACCCCACAAATACTCAAATAAATTTGAGCAATAACCCTAATGGTATATATTTATACAGGCTACTTACTGAAACAGGTGGATTGATTTCCACAGGGAAGATTGTTATTCAGAAATAAGCAGGGCTATTTTAAACTCTAACTGTTAGAGCAGGCGGCAAACAAAAAATGCACATATTATTATGTGCATTTTTTGTTTTATGTAATAACTCATTTAAAACTTATCCTGGAAATGATGGCAGTACGGTGTAGTGCCTTCATGGTCGTAATGGTGCTGATGGTAACCTTCAGCTACCCAAAACGTAGTAGCCGGCTTTAATTGGGTTGCTACCTTCATACCTTTAGCTGTAAGCTGGCCAATTAATTTTGTTGCAATCTGCTTTTGCGCATCGTTCATATAAAACACAACCGACAGATATTGTTCACCAATATCAGGCCCTTGTCCATCGGTCTGGCTTGGGTCGTGTATATTAAAGAACAACTTAGCCATAGCTTCGTAATTGGTAACCTTCGGGTCGTAGGTAACACGTATAGCTTCGTAGTGACCCGTTGTATGCGAGCATACCTGCTGGTAGGTAGGATTATCTACATGGCCGCCTATATAACCAACCTCGGTGTTTATTACACCTTTAGCTTTTTCAAAATAATATTGTACACCCCAAAAACAACCTCCTGCAAAAATTGCAGTTTCATAATGTTTGCTTGTATCAGTGGCTGTATTCATAGATTGATTATTAGTTTCATTATTCGTTGAAGCATTGCTGCAACTTATATTACTAACAAAGGTAAAAAAAATTGCTGTGGCTGTAAAAAGAAAACGTCTCATAGTTTAGGTATTTAAAACTATATACGTAAAGAAAAGGAACTTGGATTTATCCGTTACGTTTGCTTACATCGCCCAGCACTATCATATTACCATGCGGGGTATCACTGCCACCTTCTTTTTCCATGGTAACAGCAAATTCTGTAGCACCTGCCACATTATTCATTTTATGCAGGCCGGTACTCATTGTTATCACTCCTTCGTTAACCGGCTTACCATCAACCATTGCCCAAAGCTGGTATTGCATTCCTTTGGGCAGTGCAGGCATTTTGTCGGCTTCAAAATAAACTTCCTTACTATCGGGGCACCAGCAAACCATTGCTTTAGCCGATGTGTCGGCCTGTCCTTTTAGCGCCACCATTTTATACATAGGGTCCTTTAACACGGCCAGATCATTCTGCGACTGGTTGTATTTGGCCATCACAATTTTCATCAGGCTATCTTTTCTCGAATTCTTACCGATAAGCTCATGCACATAATTTTCAGCATTAACCATCCGGTTCGATACATATATATTAATGGTAAGGCTAAGCATCAGTAATACCGATGCAGCAATGCTCCACACCATTTTATTTCTCGGGTCACGTTGCTCTTCGTCCTCCAGGTTCAATCTTCTTATTTTAGCTTCATTCTTTTCTTCACTGTCAATTTGTTTCATTACTTTTTCTTTCAGGCCGGCCGAAGGTTCTATGCTATGCAGTTTTGCATACGCGCCCATTGCATCTTCAATAGCAGTCAGTTCATCCCTCACTTCAGAATATTGCTCAGCATACATCTCCACCTCAGCGCATTCCTGCTCTGTAAGGCTACCCAATACGTAGGCTTCCAACACGCCAGATGATATGTACTCCTGTATATTCACTTTATTTCATTAAATCTCTTAATTCACTAATAGCTGCACGAATTCTTGTTTTAACAGTTCCCAATGGCATATTTAATTCTTCAGCCGCTTCTTCCTGTGTGTATCCTTCAAAATATAATTTATCTATCAGCACCCTGAATTCAGGCTTCATCTTTTCCACAATATTTCTTAACCCAATATGGTCGACCTGCGTTGACACATTATATTGTTTATTTATAGAACGTACGGAATTATCAATGCTTTGGATTTTACTTTTAGTGGCATACCCTTTAACTCTTGTACTGTCTATTGCAGCATTACGGGCAATATTAATAAGCCAGGTAAATAATTTGCCTTTACTCCTGTCGTATTGCGAAATTTTCTGCCATATTTTCACAAACACTTCCTGCAAAATATCTTCGGCTGCCTCCTTATCGTCTACAATACGGTAAACCACACCCAGTAAAGCATTGGAGTAGTTATCGTAAAGCAATGAAAACGCTTCGGTGTCACCATTT
Source organism: Bacteroidia bacterium (assembly GCA_035486275.1). Lineage (GTDB taxonomy): Bacteria > Bacteroidota > Bacteroidia > JABEUT01 > JABEUT01 > JABEUT01. The sequence goes on along the minus strand of DATHNG010000091.1, from coordinate 12,015 downwards.
TTCAATGATGTTACCAACTCATCTTCTGTAATTTCTGTTTTCGTAAGCAAGTACCAGGGTTTATGCGTTTACAGTTGTAAAAGTAACAAGTTTCAACAAACAGCAATTATCGCTTTATCAGCCGTTGTACGGTTGAACCATTTTTCGATTCCACATCAACTGAATAAATACCTTCCGGAAAAGCTTCAACATCTATTTCCATGGGCGAATTATTATTCAGGTCGGCCGAAAACAATATCATACCCATCATGTTTTTAATGTACATGTGCGATGATTGGTTTTCAGGGCCGAGTACGGTTAACCTTACCAGGCCTTCAGCCGGGTTAGGATAAATTTCAACCGATATTTGTATCTTGCTTTCCACCACTATACTCTTTGAGTAAACAGAGGAATCATTATTATATATGAGCTTAATGCGGTAATATGTAAAACCGGGGTAAGGGGAATCATCCCTCCATGAATATGGTATTTTTTCAGTCGACCTGCCTTCGCCTTTAAGCCTGAAAGCTTCTTCCCATGTAATATGGTCGCAGGAGCGCTCTACTGAAAAGCAGGCAGTGTTCGATTCAGATAATGTTGACCACGAAACAATGTTCCCGTTGTCTTCACCTACTCCACTGAAAAGTACTATCTGGTGATTTGATCCGGCATCGGGTTCTTCGGGTTGTGCAAACAAGGTTGTTGCGCTGCAAACCAGGCAAACTGCAAGGAAAATATTTTTCAAGTAATTATTACAACCCATTAAAATATGTTTAATACAAATCTCTTCAAAAAAATAACAGGTAAAAAATGGCCTGCGAATTTTTATCAGCTAAGATAGGTTAAAGATATACAAAAGTAACAAAGGGTAAAAGAAAAACCCCGGCAAAAAAGCCGGGGTTTTCTTATTCTATAAATGAACGATTCTTCTTAGTTATCCCAGAAAACTACCGGTGAATATTGGGTAGCAGCAGGAACATTAGCTGTATTAAGGTTCAGTTCAGACTGAGGATATAAGAACCTGCGTGGAACAGCGGTACCAGAAACCGGAGTAATGTTCCAGTTGCAACGGCGCCATAGTGTCCATGATTCAGGATTCAGATACAAAGCAATATTCTCCTGCCATGCATTTTGAACAATTGCCTGAGCTGTGGTAAGCGTTAAAATATTACCCTGAGAGCCTAACATAAATGCGGTAATAGTTGCCGGAGCTACACCAAGCTTACTCATGTCAGCCTGTATACCATTTGAATAGTACGTTTGTGCAGCGGCAGTAACACCTGCTGTTCTGATAGTAGCTTCTGCAGCAATAAATTGCAACTCTGCATAGTCAATAAACTCTACAGGTGAATTACCCTGGCCAAAGTATCCGTAGCCGGTGTATATACCATCCAGTGCAACATCCTGACCGGTAATTTCCGCTGTACTGTCTATTTGCAAGATCAAACGAGGATCGTTTTCACGTGAAAGTGAATCGGCCCAGGTTGTAAGTCCTGCACCAGTAAACCAGTTTTCGTACATGCAAATATCGCCTCTTTGCTGGTCGAACTGGAACCATGGAGCATTGTTGTTAGCAGCTGTACCAAATGTAACCTTTGCATTATCAGCATTGCTGGTGAATGACAAAGCCACGTGAGCCAACGCGCTGTCGCACATTGCTGCGTTACTATGCTTGGTTTGGTGAATGAACAAACGAGCCAGAATTGCATGTGCAAATTTCACCCATTGTGTAGCATTACCCTGGTACATAACATCTGACCCGAGACCATCGTAATTACCATTTGCATCCGATTGATCAGGACTATAAAGGTCAGTTGCGTCCAGTGTTGGGTTCATGTTGGTGATACCTCTGTAGCATAATGCACGTACTGTATCATACAATGATTTATCAACATCAAATGATGGTGTAGGGCTTGAAACACCACGGAAAGCCTGTGAATATGGTATATTACCCCACATATCAACTGTGCGCATTACGCCATAAGCCATCATAATTTCGCCTATTCCATAATATTCATGATTTCCGCCTTTTTCAGCCTGCTGCATTAGCTGATAGCTATTTGCCAACACGTCATCATATATATTATCCCAGGCAGTTTCAGGATCCTGGTTAGTAAATATATACTGATAGTATGCTGCTGACTGACGGCTGTATCCGCATATCTGCTGTGTAAACATACAGGCAAAACGTGAATAATCACCACCTTCAATATAACCCAAGGTTACTTCTATACCTGAAAGCAAGGTTCCGTTAGGAACTGACTTAGGCGCGTTTGGATTATTATTCGCTTTTGTATAAAAGCTTTTTTGACACGATACAGAAGTGAGAACCATAGCTCCTATGGCCACCGCTGATATATATGATTTAAAGTTTTTCATTTCTTTATGTATTAAAATAGGTTAGATGTTATAGTCCGAGGTTTAAACGAATACCATAACTCTTTGTACCCGGGTTATTGAAATAATCCAGCCCTTGTCCGTTTGCTGGCCCTGCAAGACTTGTTTCAGGGTCAACACCAGGATACTTGGTCCATAAGATCGGATTATTAGCAAAAACAGTTAATGAAATCTTCGTAAAGTGAGCTTTTCTAACTATGCTGTGTGGCAGGTCATAGGTCAGGTTTATCTGGCTTATACGCACATACGATGCATCGAAAATAGATGTGCTTGTCGGGCCAATAAAGCTGCTTCCCACATTTTGCCAGTAGTACTCATTGGTTGGTTGTGAAGCTGAAGTAGCTGCACCCGGACCACTTACCTCTGCAAAGCTGCTGTTATAGTGTACAACATTTCCATAAGCATCTAAGTGACCCATGTCACCGGTAAAGGCTTGTGAATTGTTACGATTGTCAGTAGCTGCTGCAGTACCAAAATATTCCATAGCACCAAGGGTACCATCCCACATTGAACCACCTTCACGAATACTCATAACCACACCAAGGTGAATTCCTTTGAATGAGAAATCACTTGTCATACCACCTATCCAGTTAGGAGCAGTGTTTGCTAATGCAAAGCTCTTGCTGCCAACAATAGGGTAACCATAACCAGCACCTGGTACATCGCTTATTAACATAGTACCGGTTGCGCTGTTAGGGTTTGTACGAACGTAAGTTGTACCGTAAATCTGACCGAATGACTGGCCCGGTACAGCTTCAACTGCTCCGTTTGTAAAACCAGCGATCAATAGCTCACTAACACCAGGTGCAAGTTTCACTACATCGTTTACGTTGTGGCTATAGTTAAATGTAAGATCCCAACGGAAACCATTCTGTAATTTAACAGGGGTTGCGTTCAAGGTAACTTCCAATCCTTTATTGGTTAATTCACCTGCGTTAGCAAGCTGTGCACCAAAACCTGTTGAATATGGAACAGGAACCTGCAGAATAACATTCTTAGAATCTTCAGAATAATAAGTAACGCTAAGTCCCAATCTGTTCTGGAAGAATGAAAGGTCAGTACCAACTTCAAAAGATGTTGTGGTTTCAGGCATTAAACCTGAGTTACCTTCAACAAACTGAGGGTTGTTGTACTGGAATCCTGAAATTGAGTTGAACGGGAATGTAATACCAGGAGCTGTAAATCCGTCAAGTACACCAGCAGTGTGGTAGTAATTCTGTAATCCTTCAGCAGGAGCATCCTTACCAACCTGCGCCCATGATAAACGCAGTTTACCATAAGGGAATATTTTGTTGGTAGTTAAATGCAATGGTTCGGTAAATACCCAACCAAGGTTTGCAGATGGATAAAAGAAATTATCATTATTAGCAGGAAGTGTTGATGATGTTTCATCACGGCCTGTAATGGTCAGGTATAACTGGTTGTCGTATGATAATTGTAAATCGCCATATACTGCTGATCTGCGTATTTCGCTTTCAGCTTCTGATGAAGTATATGAAGTTGCGTTTGACAGGTCAAGAAAATCAGGAACCACAAAACCACTGGCTGAAATAGAACGTACGCTGCTGTTGGTTTGGAAAAAGTTCTGACCGATAATTAACTTAGCGCTTAACTTATCAGATAACTTTCTGGTGAAAGTTGCGATAAGGTCAGAGTTATACTGACTATTGAAATAATCATTAACAAATACAGCACCGGTTAAGAATGCGTTTGAACCCAGGTCATATGAGTTCTTATCATCCTGCCAGTACATATCGCCACCCACACGGTAGGTAATATCTATCCAGTCGTTCAGGTGATACTCAGCCTGGCCAAAACCATATACACGGTTCAGCGCTGAAGTAAATGGGTTACGGTTTACTGTCCAATATGGGTTATCGTAACCGGTTCCGCCACGGTAATCTCTTTCTTTATCAACACCATAGCTTGCAGGTAATTCATACGCTGAAGAATCGACAGGATTCTTTTGACCGTATGAGTTATCGAAAGTAGGAGGAGTACGCAATAAGCCCAACATAACCGAAGAAATGTTAGAACCTTGTTGTACCTTATCGTTAAGTGAGTTAACGTAGTTAATACCACCTGACACACTCATTTTTTTGCTCAACGCAGTTTGTCCGTTGATGTTGAATGTGGTTTTCCTGTAATCAGAACCAGGTATTACACCGGTTTGAGTAAGGTTACCTAATGACATTCTGTATGCAGCTCTGTCATTTCCGTTTGCTACAGATATGTTATTATCGTTTGCAATACCTGTCTGGAAAAAGTTGTAAGGGTTGAATGGAGTAACCTTACCGCCTGTTGCATTAGGGCTGCTTGATGATACAATAGAGTCACCTTGCTTAAAATAAGCATTTGGTGCACCAGACCATGAAAGACCGCTTATTGCAGGTCCCCATGAAAGTCTTCTGCCTGAACCGCCTGTTGGGCCGTCCCATACACCAGCATCACCTTGTGCATAATCATCTTGCATTGCAGGTAATTTGTTTACAGTGCTCCAGGTAAGTGAAGAATTGAATTCAATACCTAAGCCTTCTGTGCCGCTGTGGCCTTTTTTGGTTGTAATTACTATAGCTCCGTTAGCCGCTTCAATACCATAAAGTGCAGTTGCTGCAGGGCCTTTAAGTACGGTTACGCTTTCAATATCACTTGGGTTAATGTCAATACCACGGTTGGTAGGCTGTGCTCCACCGGTAAGGTTACCGCTAGCACCACTTGCCAATGCACCCTGACCGGTAGGGTCAAAGTTATTGATAGAGTTGTCAATTGGAATACCATCAACGATCATTAATGGTTGGTTATCGCCGGTTAAAGAGGTAACACCACGCAGGTTCATAAATGTACCAGCACCCGGGTCACCGGCGCTATTTACAACCGATAAACCAGAAACCTTACCTTCCAGCTCGCTCATCACGTTACTGGTTCCGGTATTGTTCAGCTGATCGCTACCAACAGTTTGTTGGGCATAACCTAAGGCTTTCTTTTCTTGTGTTACACCAACAGCACCTACTACTACTTCATCCAAGCCGAGAGCATCAGATGACATAGAGATTGTCATGTTGTCGGTAATAGGCAACTCCTGGGTTTTCATGCCAGGGTAACTTAATACAACGGTTTTTGCAGTTTGATCAACGGTTAAAACAAACTTACCGGCCGTATCTGTATACGTACCAATTGTTGTTCCTTTTACAACCACCGCCAGGAACGGTAATGGTTTTCCATCTTGATCTTTCACTGTGCCTGTTACCACACGGGTTTGTGCGAACAGCGAGCTGCTCAACATAATTCCGAGTAGTACAGTAGCCAAGCGTACGATTTGTTTCATAGGACTTGTGTTTTGGGTTAGGGATTAAATTTATGCCGCCAAATGTATATTTATTTACTTACTGAAAACAAGCTCTTGGGTCACTTTTAGTCTCAGAATGGCTCTTTTACCAATTTAATAAACTGATTATCAATACTATACAATATCAACAGATATGTTAAAATTTTGTTAATATCGACGATACTTTGGGGTTCGTGCTTAATTTTATAGCGGTTATCGTTAAAATTCTGGTTATTAGACATATAAAACAGTATGCATTAGGCAATTATACGTATATATACCTACTTATTACCTGTTTTTCAATACATTTTTAGTAGCCCTTATTCTTATCTGCTTTTATGTTTTACACCTATGTGCAAAAAGTGCTAATTGCTTAACAGCCTGTTAAATGATGTTAAATTGTTTTCTAATTAAAGATGTATGTTTACTTTCGACCCATTAATCCAACACATACATGAAAAAAACAACATTACTATTTGCCGGCATGGTACTGGCAACCATTGGTGCTACTGCCCAAACTGCCGACGAAATTATTAACAAATACGCTGACGCTATTGGCGGAAAGGAAAAACTTGCTGCCATTAAGAACATATATATGGAAGGATCTATTGATGCAAATGGTCAGAAGATACCCCTTAAGCTATGGAAAGTTATAAATAAGAGTTTCCGTACTGAGTATTCATTTGGCGGAATGACCGGGTATTCCATCATCCGTAAAGATTCCGGCTGGAACTTTCAGCCATTTGCAGGCCAAACCGTGCCTGAACCAATGACTGCTGACCAGGTAAAAGCATCGCAAACACAATTGAACCCTGAAGGAGAAGACCTTATTAACTACAAGCAAAAAGGTTATAAAGTAACCATGCAGGGAAAAGATGATGTTGATGGTACGGAAGCCTATAAACTGGAAGAAGTAATAAGCGACAGCCTTGTTCAAACCTATTATATTGACCTTGATAGCTACTACATCCTGCGTGTGCATGTTAAAACAACATCGAACGGAAAGGTGGAAGAAGCAAACGAAGATTTCAGCAATTATACCAAAACCCCTGAAGGTTTCGTGTTCCCTATGGATATTGAAGGTGGCGCCGGAGGCGGAGGTGGAATTAAGTTTACCGTAATTAAGGTAAATACCACTATGGACGACAAGCTTTTCAAGCCATCCATACCAAGTTCAAGCCCGGCTGCTGTTCCTAATAAATAAACAGTGTAATGAGGCGTATTGTTATTGTTGCCTTACTATTTGCTGCTGCAATTGGCACTATGGCTTTTAAAGCCATACATAAAAGGGCCGATGACAAGCATACGGCCGACGAAATAATAAACGATTACGTATCGGCAATGGGTGGAATGGAAAAACTTGCTTCTATTACTAATGTATATATGGAAGGAATGATAACCAGTGGCAGTGGCCGTAAAATTGCCACACGCAGGTGGATAGTAAACAAAAAAGACTTCCGCAGCGAAATCTCGCTTAGCGGCATTATTTCCTTCACTATTATACGTAAAGACTCAGGCTGGAATTTTTCACCCAACCGCGGACAAAGAGCCCCTGAGCCCATGACAGCAGGTGCCGTTATTGCCAACCAGCCTAACCTTGATATTGAAGGGCCGCTGGTAAACTATAAGGCCAAAGGCTACAAAGTAACATACGTAGGTACCGACGAAATTGAAGGAACCGAAGCCTATAAATTAGAAACCGTAATAAGCGACAGCCTTACCAAAACATTTTATGTTGACCCCGATTCGCATTTTATTATGCGTGTGCGTACCAAATCAACTGCAAATGGCAGGGTAAGTGTTTCATCGGCCGACTACAGCAATTACACCAAAACGGCTGATGGATATATTTTCCCGATGGCAATGGGAAACATAAAGTACACTGTTATAAAAGTAAATACCGAAATAAACGAGAATCTATTTAAGCCTACAAAATAAAAACATGAAGAAAATTATTTTACCTGCCCTTGCAGCACTGTTATGTACAACAGGCTATCCCCAGATAAACTCATACACGTTCAGTGTAATGGAAGCCCGCTGGCTGGGCCCGGGTACCATGAGTGGCCGTATTACAGCCATTGACGGTATTGCCAAAGAAGGCAAAACACTTTACGTTGGCACTGCCGGCGGCGGTGTGTGGAAAACAACCAATGCAGGCGCTTCGTTCAAACCTGTTTTCGATAAATATTGCCAAAGCATTGGTGCAGTATGTATCGACCAGAAGGACCCGAACACGGTGTATGTAGGTACCGGCGAAAGCAATATGCGTAACAGTGTTAGCTATGGCGATGGTATGTACAAAAGTACCGACGGTGGCGACAACTGGCAGAAGATAGGGCTCGATAGTACTGAACACATCAGCAAAATTATTATTGACCCGACCGATAATAAAACAATTTATGTAGCTGCACCCGGCCCGCTTTGGAGCGACAGCAAAAGCCGCGGGCTATTTAAAAGTATTGATGGTGGCCAAACATGGGACAAGATACTTTATGTAAACGAAAAAACCGGTTGTGCCGATGTGGTTGTAAACCCTAATAACCCTGATATTATTATTGCAACCATGTGGGAGTTCCGTCGTTTTCCTTACGCCTTTAATTCAGGTGGCGAGGGCAGCGATATGTACAAGAGCACCAATGGCGGAAAAACATGGAGAAAGATATCGAAGAAGAATTTTATTTCGGGCACAGTTGAGGTTGTTGACGGAAAGAAAACAAAAGTAGACAGCACCTTAGGCCGTATTGCACTGGCCATGTCTCCATCGAGCCCCGACCATATGCTGGCAATTGTAGAAGCAAAAGAAACCAAGCTTTTTGTAAGTACCGATGGCGGCGAAACATGGAGCAAACAAGCGTCTACAACCAATGTTGAAGCGCGCCCGTTCTATTTCAGCACACTGGCATTCGACCCGAAAGACGACAAACGCGTTTACCGCCCTGCTTTTGGTTTATCAATAAGTGACGATGGTGGCCGTTCGTTTACCGATGCAAGTAACGAAGGTGGCTGGGTACATAGCGATCATCATGCCATTTGGATAAACCCGCTTTACACCAACCAGGTTTGGTTAGGTACCGATGGCGGTGTGTTTTTAAGTAACGATCGCGGTATTACATGGACCTTTATTCAGAACCTGCCTGTGGGTCAGTTCTACCACGTGGCATACGATACTAAAACCCCTTACAATGTGTATGGCGGTTTGCAGGATAATGGTACCTGGACAGGCCCATCGCAATGGTACGGAGGAATAAGTAATGGCGACTGGCGCCCGCTTTATGGCGGCGATGGTTTTTGGGTACAGCCCGACCCTACCGATAGTTTCCGCAGTGTATATGCCGAAGCACAGGGTGGCGAAGCCGGTAAGGTTGATATGAAAACAGGCCTGAACACCAATATGCAACCTACACAAACCGATAAGGAAGAAAAACTGCGCTGGAACTGGAACAGCCCTATTTATATAGGCGCCGGTAACCCGCATAACTTATATATGGCTTGCCAGTACCTATACAAATCAACCGACCAGGGCCATAACTGGACCCGTATATCACCCGACCTGACCACGAACGACAAGAGCAAACAGAAACAGGAAGAATCAGGCGGACTGAGCGCGGATAATACAGCGGCAGAAAACTACTGCACCATATTTAACGTTGCCGAAAATCCGAAGGATGAGAACATGATATATTGCGGAACAGACGACGGAAATATTCAGATAAGCACCGATGCCGGTAAAACCTGGACCAATGTAACCGAAGGTATTGCCAAATGCGGCATACCAAAGCATGCATGGGTAAGCAGTATTGAACCATCAAGCTTTGATAAGAACACCTTGTATGCAACGTTCGAAAACCACATGTATGGCGATTTTAATACATACCTGGCCAAGTCAACCGACTTAGGTAAAACATGGAAGAGAATAAACAGCACCGAGTTTACAGGCTATGCCCATAAAATAAAAGAAGACCTTGTAAATAAAGACCTGCTCTTTCTGGGTACCGACCGTGGACTGTTTGCTACCATTGATGGTGGCGCTACATGGTTCCGTATGAAAAACCATATACCCGATTATTGCCTGGTGCACGATATTAAAATACAACCTAAAACCAACGACCTTATTTTAGGAACCTTCGGCCGTGGAATTATGATAGTAGATGATATTACACCTATCCGCAATATGACCAAGGATATAGCTGCCAACGATGTGTATATGTACCCTATGAAACCTATTAAAATTACATACGGCGAATACCAGGGTGGTTTTCCTGAGCACGATGGATGGGTTTGCGGTAATTCCGACGACATCCCTCCTATTCAGTATTACCTGAAAAGCCGTGTAATGTCGAGCGATGTTACTGTAAAAATTTACGATAAGAATAATACCCTTGTAAAAGAAATTCCGGGCGAAAAACGTAAAGGCGTTAACATGGTATATTGGGACCTGCGCAGCACACCACCTAAAACGGCAGGCGGAGGAACCAAAGTTGACCAGGGTGGCTTTGTGGCGCCTATGGTGCTGCCGGGCGACTATACCGCCAAGCTGTTCATTGGCGATAAGGAATACGACGAACCTATAAAGGTTATTGCCGACCCGAATGATAAAATGACCGATGCTGACCGCCAGGCGCAATACGATGCGGCTATGAACTGTATTAAGCTGCACGAACAGTTGGCTAAAATGGCCGATCAGCTGAACCAGGTTATTGATTCAGTTAAGAATTATGTGAACGATAATAAGAGCAACAAAAAAATGGCTGCTTTCCTCGATAGTTTAAAATCGTTCAAGGGAACACTTATGGCATCGAAGCAAACCTCCATTTTTGCTGATGAAGAACGCCTGCGCGAAAAGATAACTAAGGTATATGCCTCTGTTTGCTACCAGGACATTGCCCCCAGCAACCTGCAAATGGAAAACGTTAACTTACTGAAAACCGATATGAGTAAGGCCGATAGCAAGGACAAGGCGCTTATGGATGACTACGTTAACACCTGGCGCAAAATTATTGCCGGCGGTGCTTACAACAGTAACATTGGCGTACCTAAAAAATAATTGGTTAGGATTAAAATTGCGAACAGGAGCTGCGTGAGTGGCTCCTGTTTTGTTTTTAAGGGTTTGATGAATGGAACGCAGATGACGCGGATTGGGTAAGATTACAAATCTCTTCTGGTAGATGCTAAGCTGAACTTATCTTTTATTCACCCACTAAGTAAAACTTAACGGGTACGGGGTAACTTCATTTATACAATTTGAAAGTATGTGGTTATAAACAAGTAATTATTTTATTTGTTAAAGTGATTTAAAATCAAATGATATATATAATTAATATAGTTTTTGGTTTTATTAAATGTAAATATAAATGCTAAACTTGCTATAAATAGAGAGATAACCTGTAAGAATAAATTTGTTATATAAGAATTTAATTCTTCAATCGTTTCAAAAATTTCATTAGTATCCTTTGTTTTTTTATCAAGATTCTCAATCCGAACACTGAAATTCTCTATTATCCACTGGAATAAATTTGTAGTATCATTTGGGATACGGCTATTACGAGGCTTTAAATCTTGAAGTTGAAACTCCCTCGTATAGGAGCTAATATTTTGCTTTGTGAATTCACTCTCAAACCTTTTATTAGTTAGTAAAATTTGGGTTAGTGTTTGCTTTAATTCAATATATTTCTTATTCCTAAAAACAAACAGAAAACTCTTTAAAATATTCATTTTGTTAGTATAATTCACAAAATCATATATTCTTCTTTTCAATCTATTGAGCTTCTCGGATTGTTCCTGCAAAATATAATTGAATACGCAAGGAAAAGCAAGACTTTCTAATAGATAATGAGATTCTAACCAATCATAATCTGTTACATCATTTTCTTGCACATGTTTTTTCCCATGACCTTTTTGTTTTACTACTTGAACTAATCTTTGTTCATTTCTTGAACGGGAATCAAAATACACTTCAAGTTCATTATCAGGTAATGCATAATATCCGTGGAGTCCTGTTTTAAAGTTACTTTTTAAATCAGTGTCTTTATGAAAATCCTGTATATTGTTAACCTCATAATACTCGATACAAGGCAATAGTTTAGTTGTATCACTATTATGAAAATATCCCTTGAAATGTGTTGTAAGATTTTGTCTTACCTGATGATTCATATCAAAAAGTAACCTTTTTAGATTCTCACATTTCAGGCTATTAATAAAAGATTCAGAGGAACTGAATCTTTTGGTACGAAAAAACTCTCTTAAGGAGTTGTATTGTGGAACTGACACAGCCATGTCTTCTTGTTCAATAATCTTCACAAAAAGTTCTTGAAATT
>DATHNG010000090.1:0-24286 GCA_035486275.1 Bacteroidia bacterium | reverse complement strand
TGGCGCAGTACCCGCCTGGTTCTACATTCAAACCAATTGAAGCATTGATAGGGCAACAGGAAGGCGTATTGAATGAACATACTGTATACTATTGCGCCGGCTCTTACCCTGGAGGTAAACCGAAGTGCGATGCGCACCATGGTTCACTTGACCTTGAACCTGCAATTGCCAAATCGTGCAACACGTATTTCTCTTATGTATTCATGAGCATTATGGGTAACCGTAAATACCCGACTATGGAGGACGCGCTTGATTCATGGAGAAAATATGTAACCAGTTTTGGGCTCGGCACCCGGCTTGATATTGACCTGCCAAGTGCGCTGCGTGGTAATGTTCCAACTATTGAGCATTATAATCGTGTGTTCGGAAAAGGACATTGGAGGCCGTTTACAATTATTTCATTAGGTATCGGCCAAGGTGAAATGGAAGTAACGCCTTTGCAGCTTGCCAATGAAGCTTCTATTATCGCTAACCGTGGATTCTACTTCATGCCTCATGTTATTAAATCGATAGGCGATAAGAATGAGATACTGAAAAAATATACAACCAAACATTACACACTGGTTGACCCAAAATACTTTGATATAGTAGTGCAAGGTATGTCCGATGTAGTATCTGATGGTACTGCAGCAGCCAGTAAAATACCTGGCGTAACCATGTGTGGCAAAACAGGTACTGCACAAAACCCTAATGGCCGCGATAACTCTTTGTTCATTGCCTTTGCACCTATGGATCATCCTAAGATTGCATTGTGTGTAGTAATTGAACGTGGTGGTTGGGGAGCCGAATGGGCAGCACCTATTGCCAGTTTAATGATCGAAAAATACCTGAATGATACCATTAAGCGGAAAGATATTGAAACAAGAATGCTGGAAGGAAACACTCTTCATTATTTAGAAGAAGAGAAATTGCACCCTTCGCATACCTCTTCCGTTAAGCATCCTGCCCAAAAGCCTAAGAAGAATAGTGTAACTGTAATGAAACAATGAATGACAGGAGAAGCAGCATAGTTCCTTACATCGACTGGTTCAGCATTGGTATATATGCCTTTCTTGTCCTTATTGGTTTTTTGAACATATACTCTGCTGTCTATAACCCTGCTCATCCATGGATGCTCGATTTCTCCCAACGCTATGGCAAGCAATTTGTATGGGTTATGACCGCATTTCTTCTGGCCTTTCTTATAATGCTTACGGAGGCAAGTTTCTTTTCAGTATTTGCTTATGCATTGTACGGAATATTTGTTTTTGCCATGTTGGCTGTGCGGTTCATTGGTAGAGATATTGCCGGTAGTCATTCCTGGTTCCGTATTGGTGCAATTGGTATACAGCCTGCTGAGCTTGGAATATTTGCCATTAATCTTGGCCTGGCCAAATACCTGAGTAATGAGAATGTGAAAATGGCTAAGACCAATGTGCGGTTAAGGGCATTTGCCATGATCATTACCCCGATTTTATTTGTGGTACTTGAAAATGAAACCGGTGTAGCCATAACATATACGGCGTTCATATTTGTAATGTATCGTGAGGGATTATCGGGTAACATATTACTGGTAGGTTTTATTGCCATTGTGTTGTTCATACTCGCGTTGGTGGGTAGTAAATTGGTTCTTACTTGTGTGCTTATCGGTATTGCACTTGTTGCTTTTACAGTATTTACACGGCGAAAGCGAAAAGACCTCATTCGTGTCGGACTGATTCTGGCTGGCGGACTTGCCATGATATGGGGTACCGATTTTGCGTACAAACATCTTGAGCCGCACCAACGCAAACGTATTGACGTATTCCTTGGCAGTAACGTAAACAAGAGTAAGGAAGGCTATAACTTGAACCAGGCAGAGATCGCAATTGGCTCAGGTAGTTTTGTCGGCAAGGGTTATTTGCAGGGTACACAGGCTCGTTTAAACTATGTACCTGCCCATGCTACCGATTTTATCTTCTGTACATTGTGTGAGGAGTGGGGTTTTGTAGGTGCTTCATTTATTGTGCTTTCATTTTTAACGTTGCTTATCAGAATTATTTTTCTGGCTGAGCGGCAGCGTTCACCGTTCAGTCGTATATATGGTTATGGTGTAGCTTCTATTTTCTTTATTCACGTGGCCGTTAATGTGGGTATGACCCTCGGCCTTGTTCCCGTTATTGGTATTCCTTTACCTTTTATGAGTTATGGCGGTTCTTCATTGTGGTCTTTTACCTTGCTGCTTTTTATCTTTCTCCGCCTCGATGCCAACCGAATGCAGATTTTGAAGTAGGAGCGGCTCGCTCAAAGGGAGAGCCTTGATGTCGTGTTGAGGTCTTATTCCTAACTTTGCCTAAGTTTAATTTCAAATGAAAAAGGTACTTGTGCTTTCCGTTTTTATGTCTGTGCTTATTGCCTGTGGCGGAATATACAGTGCAAATATTCCTGATAATCCTGTTTACAAACGCAGCAGCCCTGAAGCACGCACATGGTATAAGGTTTGCAGTAGGTGTCACACCATTTCACAGGCTATTCCTAAAAGCTGCCGCGCCTCATATTGGCCTAAAGTTGTAGACAAAATGCAAAACATAAAAGGCGGCAACCAGTTTACCGATGCTCAAAAAGCGCTTATACTCAAATATCTTGTTGCAGGAGCTACAAAAGCTTGATGCTTTTTATTTTGTTAGCTCGAATGGTGTACTATCTCTATGCCCACCTACGGTTACAGATATATTGTAAATGCCTGCAGCATATTTCGATACGTCAAAATGATAGTTTAATTCCTGTTCTGCTTTATTAATTTTTTCTGAAGATATTATTTTCCCAGTCATGTCAACTATTTGAATAATTGCATCACCGGTTACGGTTGATGAATAATGTAGCGTAAAACTGCCATTACCCGGATTCGGGTAAACAGTGATCAGGTTATTAGGCTCCGCGCTTGTTTCAATTCCTGTTGGCGAGTTGCATTCCGATGTTCCTGTTTTATCAAGCGTAGCGGAATCAATAATGCTATTTGCATCATTATATGAAATGACATGCATTTTGCAGCCATTCACAGTTATATAGTTATATCCGTTAGTTGAAATAAAATTTATAAGTGCCCATGCATCGTTGCTGGAGCCTTTTGTATAAAGGTCTGCGCCTGCACCGCCAAAAGTTATCTCCATTCTGCCTTCTCCTGTTCCGCTACCATATTTAGCAACAGGTGCAGTAGAGCTTACACTTAAATTAACAGGGTACGTTCGTTGGTAGTCGTGGTCATGGCCATTCAATACAAGGTCAACACCATATTTATCGAACGCAGCCCAAATGGTTGAACGGAATGCATCCATATCGCCATTATGTTCCCCATCGGTAAAAAAAGCGTAATGAAGAGAAATTACTTTCCATGTTATGTTCTTGTTTGCCTGAGCCGCAGCCAGTGTAGAATCTAACCAGGCTAATTGAGTTGCGTCAGATCCGTTACTGTAAAATGTATTAGCATTAATGGTTATAAAAATGGTGTTAGCATAGGTAACAGCGTAGTAAAGATTCTGGCTGTGAGTAGTGGGAAGGTCCCAAAGGTTCGAAAACATTGATTCGTCAGCATAATCGTGGTTACCTTCAGCTTGCAGGTTTAAATTGTTTTGCAGGTAATTGGCTGCCGATGTAAAAAAGGTATTGTATTCCGATGCACTGTTTCCGTCAACTGTTAAGTCGCCATTAAATAAGCAAAACGAAGGGTTCTGTGCACTCCCCAAATTAGAGACTTTTGTTAGTTCAGATGGAATATCTCTGCAGTCGCCCATAGCGCAGAAAGAAAAACTGTTGGCACTGGCAGGTGGTGCAGTTTTAAATGTCATTTGACTGCCCCATGTTTTTGCCTTTGAATCATATAGCGAGTAATAAATAGTAGAACTGCCGGTTACAGTCGGGAAGGTGTATTTAAAGAAAAGCGTACCCGAGGTATAACCGGTTCTTGAGGTACTTACAAACTTCCCTTTTTCATACGAAGTTGTATAACCCCACTTAATAGAGTCTTTAGTGCCTGTATTGCTCCATGTAATAGTAAGGCCATTCAATGGGTCTTTGGTGGTGCCCCAACGAATTTGACTAATGGTTGCACTTGCTTGAAATGATACGGCAATAGCTACTAATGCTAACAGTAAATTCTTTTTCATACTTTTTTATTGTTGATTTTATCCAGGGTTTATATCAACCAGAACATCTTTCAAATGTTACCAAATTGTTAAGCGAATGTATACAACATATCCCGAAAAACCAAATTTCAGAGGCTTTTTGTATTTACCCTCTCCTTGCAGTAGAGGGCAGGGGGAGGTTGGAGGGGCCATAGGGGTGGTTTACACTTTTTCAATTTGTAAACCGTCAAGCCATTGATTTTCAATTATATGTTTTCAGAAAAATTGCGTGTTTTGTAAACCACCCCTGGGTAACATTTTTGCCATATCCTTTTTCTCTGTGGTTTTCTGTTCTTGCTCTGCGAAACTCTGTGTAATTGTTTTAAGATACTATACTAAGATTTGTTCCGGTTGTTGTTTTAGATTTTAACCACAAAGAGCACTAAGGAAATACAAGACAAAGTTTACAAAGGGCTTATTCCTTACTTCTATAATATACAAAGTTAAATCCGCTATATCTTTAATAAAAGAGAAAAGTGCTGTACTTATTAACTACCCCTTCTCTTTCATTGATAATAACAATAAAATACAATAGAAATTTATGCTGATTTAGTCGAATTACTTTACTTTCTCCCCTTCAACTCCTCATACATCATCTCATAGGTAGGCATAGCAATGCCAAACTGCTTGCCAAGTTTTATGGCATAACCGGTTAATGAATCAAGTTCGGTGGCTTTGCCTTTCTGAAAATCGCGGTGCATAGAGGTTGTTGCACCAACAGGGAGTTTGGCCATAACATCCACTGTTCTTTCAAATGCATCTGTCGGTACAAGCACACCCAGTTTTTCTGCTACAGGTTTTATTTCACCTATCAATTGCCGCAATAGTTTTTTGTATTCGTCGCTTGCTGCAATCTCGTTCATGGTTTTATTCGTGTACGAGGTAATGGTTGCAGAAGGGGAAAGAAATAAATATTTTTCCCACATGGCTTGCAGAATATTGTCAGATAAGGTTGCGGTAATTCCTGCATCGGTAAATATCTTTTCTACTGCTTTTAGTTTTTTTGCTGTTCCTGTTTTGCAGCCAAATACAAACCGTGGCGGGTTGCCCGTTTCTTTCACTACTCCCGGCTCTGCCAACTGCGACACTAAGTACACGCAGCCATCCCACACTTCATTATCAGGCAATATGGCTTTTATTCGTTCAGCACTATTCACACCATTCAGTAATGGTAATAAAACCGTTTCACTATTTATGCAAGGCACTAATTGTCGTATACTTTGTTCTAAGTCATACCCTTTGGTGCAGCAAATTAAAAGATCTACTATACCAATTTCATTAGGGTTCGAGGTAACCATTTTTGGTTGAACGATAAAACTACCTTTCGTAGTTTCTAATTTCAATCCATTTTGTTTAATGGCTTTTTCATTCTCTCCTCTTGCTATGAAATATACTTCTACATCTTTTGAAGCAGTATAATACTTTGCCAGCATACCACCGTAATATCCACCTACACCACCAATACCTGCAATTGCAATTTTCATAATTATTTTGAATTATCTATTTTATACCAAATATAAATACCTGCAAGAATAATACCCAATAATATAATGAAGGCTATTATAGAATTACGATTAGCAAAATTTACTGTCCATCCACCTCCGTATCTTTTTGGCGGAAATAATCTTTTATCCTTGGGATTATAATAGAGTAACCCCGCCTTCCAGTTGGCAGGATCTTCTTGCCAGGTGGTATATGTTTTGTTATCAGGTTTCTCGTCTGTGTTTTCCATAGCCTTAATTGCGCAAGTCTCGTGCTGAAAATATTACCGTTTAAGAAACTTACCATTTACCAGTTTATTCATTACCTCTTCTTTAAGTATGCGGCTTATGGGTATGCTTTTGCCTTTAACAAGTATATCATTACCATCAATACTTTCAATTTTGGGTATTGCAACAATAAATGATTTGTGAACCTTCAGGAATTTATCGGCGGGCAAGTAATTTTCAACGGCTTTAAGTGTCAGGTATGAAATGTATTTTTCTTTCAGTGTATGAAAGATCACATAGTTCTCCATCGCTTCTATATAAAGTAATTCATCATATATTATCTTTTCAAAACGATCTTCGCACCGGATAAAGAAATAATCTTCAGTCCTGGGAAATGGTTTATTGCCCGATTGTTTCAGGGCGCAGAAATCTTTTGCCTTATTACAGGCTTTCAAAAATCGTTCGAATGAAATTGGCTTAACCAGGTAATCCAATACATCTAATTCATAACCTTGCAAGGCATATTGTGAATATGCTGTAGTAAAGATTACCATGGGAGGTTTTTTCAAATCTTTCAGAAATTCAATGCCGGTAACTTTGGGCATTTGTATATCTAAAAAGATCAGGTCAATGTTCTCTTTATTTAACAGGCTGTGCGCTGCTGCTGCGTTTTCTCCTTCTCCCTTCAGTTCAAGAAAATCTACGTCCGACACATATTCTATTATTCCCTTGCGGGCTATAGGTTCATCATCTATTACAATACAATTAATTTTCAATGGTTGTAATTTTTAATACTGCATCAAATCTGTTATTATTCTCGACTACATTTAACTCAAACCTATTTGGGTATAATAGCTCGAGTCTTCGTTCTAAGTTCTTTAAGCCAATGCCACTGTTTGCGTTTTGCTCAGTTTGCTCTGTTGTGTTATCCACTTTGCAAATAAATACAGTATTCTTATAACTCAAATTTATGTTGATTTCATTGGGCTTGTTGACGTAATGTGAAACATGTTTAAATGAATTCTCTACCAAAGGTATTACAAGCAAGGGGGCTATTTCAAAATCTTTTACATTCTCTTGAATGCTGAAATTAATAATATAATTTGTATCCAATCGTAAGCGTTGCAATTCAACATAGCTTTTTAAGTAGCTTAACTCTTTATCAATGGATATAAGGTCGGCAGCACATTCATATAATTGGTATCGTAACATTTCCGAAAGTTTCATAAGTGTTCCGCGGGCATCACTATTGGTTTTATCTATCTGAAAATAAAGCGAATTCAGGGAATTGAAAAGAAAGTGCGGGTTATGTTGCGCCTTTAAAAAGTCAAGTTCGTTCTTTATCTTTTCTTTTTCTACCTCCTCCAGATAACGCTGATACTTCATCCTGTCCATTATCATTTTACCGGCCACCAATATACTGGTCCATATAAATATGTTAAGCAATGAATTTGGGAACAATCTTGTAAAATCGGGTGCGGGTAAACTATACAGGTACATGGTTATAAAATACGAAACCAATGCCCTCAGTAATGCGGCTAAAGCAGTAGAGAGTGAAAAAAGAAGCAGGAAGGGAAAATATTTGTTTTTGTTTAGAAACCTGGGAATTAGATAGTTACTAGTGAAATAATAGTTGAGGGCAATAAATACCAGGTAACAGAACTCAATACCAATTGTGCGGGTTATGGTTATGGCCCTATTCTGAAAAACAAGCACCCAAAGAATATATAACCCAAGCCATAAAGCTATTTCAAGCGGAACTCTATAATTATTCTTTGCCTGCATCTTACATGCTTTAGAATTTAAAATTACGCATAATCATATAATCTATAAACTATTTACGCCATCGGCTTAAATGGCTTGATGAAATGCATCTTGTCAAGTTACAGGTGTAGTTTATCTAAAAAACATTTTACGGTTTTGCATACAATTTATGTTTGCTGCATAATCAAAATCAGAACATCATGAAAAAAACAGTTGACTGGCTATTCAACCCTCCTGTTATGGGTGCCAAAGAAATTCTCATCATCCGTTTAATGACTGGGAGTGTATTCTTTTGGGAAGGAATATTGAAGTTTGTATACCCTAACCAGGGTGTAGGACGCTTTACCAAACTTGGGTTCCCCATGCCTGAAACCCTGGCGCATTTTGTTGCTGTGTGTGAAATTGTTGGAGGGCTTTTTATTCTCTTTGGTTTCCTGACAAGGGTAACCTCATTCTATTTCATACTGCAAATGATAGTTGCTATTCTGTCAACTAAAATTGCACTTTACCTTGGCACTTCACCTTTGCCATTACCACCTGCACCACCAACAGTAGGCTTTTGGGCAGTGCTGCACGAAACACGTGCTGATTGGGCACAACTGCTTACATCAGTATTCCTGTTTTTAGTCGGCCCTGGTGTTCTGTCATTAGATCACTCAAGAAGAAATAAGTAGTACAAAATAATATTCTTGCGGAGCAGCCCTGTGAGTGGTCAGGGTCAAGCCTCATATCTTATCTGAGATAATGTTCCGCATTTTTTCGTTCCTCATAATGAAGGGAATAAAAAAGGCCGGAATTTCTTCCAGCCTTTTGTATAAAATATTAAAAAGAATTACGCATTCACAGCCGCCTTAGGTGCAGCCTTCATAACCTCAGCGCTCTCCTGGTTAGCATATTGCTCAAAGTTCTTTACAAATGCATTAGCAAGGTCATTAGCCTTAGCATCGTATGCATCCTTATCCTTCCATGTAAGCCTTGGATTAAGTATTTCAGCCGGTACATTAGGGCAAGAAGTAGGGATAGCTAAGTCAAAAACAGGAAGTGTATCGAACTTCACTTTCTCTAACGAACCATTGAGTGCTGCAGTGATCATTGCACGGGTATACGAAAGTTTCATTCTGCTACCAACGCCATAAGGCCCTCCAGACCAACCTGTATTCACTAACCACACATTTACTTTGTGTTTGTCGAGTTTCTTGCCAAGCAGGTCAGCATATTTCATTGGGTGCAATGGTAAGAACGCTTTACCAAAGCAAGCAGAGAATGTTAATGTAGGCTCAGTAACACCAACCTCGGTACCTGCCACCTTAGCCGTGTAGCCCGATATAAAGTGATACATAGCCTGGTTTGTAGTAAGCTTTGAAATAGGAGGAAGTACTCCGTATGCATCGCAGGTAAGGAAGAAAATATTTTTTGGCATGCCCGCTACCGATGGCTCCACAGCATTATCAATAAAGTTGATGGGGTAGGCAGCACGTGTATTTTCAGTTACTGAAATATTATCGTAGTCAACAGTTGAGGTATTAGAATGGCAACGGGTGTTCTCTAACAATGTACCAAAACGAACTGCATCAAATATCTGCGGTTCTTTTTCTTTGGTAAGGTTTACGCACTTTGCATAACATCCGCCTTCGAAGTTGAAAACAGATTTATCTGACCAGCCATGTTCATCGTCACCAATAAGGCCACGTTCAGGATCAGCAGACAAGGTTGTTTTACCTGTACCCGATAAACCAAAGAAAATAGCAGTATCCTTGTCTTTACCAATGTTTGCCGAGCAGTGCATAGAAAGCACTCCCTTCATTGGCAAAGTATAGTTCAGCATGGTGAACATCGATTTCTTTATTTCACCGGTGTATGATGAACCACCAATTACAACTTGTTTATCGGTAAAATTCAACATGGTAAAGTTGTGCTGGCGTGTACCATCAACCTTTGCATCGGCTTTGAAACCAGGCAGGCAAATGATGTGCCACTCAGGTGTAAAGGTCTTTAACTCATCGTGCGATGGGCGCAGGAATAAATTATTCGCAAACAAATTAGCCCAAGGTGTCTCGGTAATTACACGCACGTTAACGCGATGTTCTTTATCGGCACATACATAAGCATCGTGTACATAAACAGTTTTGCCTTTTGCATAGTCCATCATCTTCTTGCGAAGCGCACTGAATTTTTCAGGTTCGAAAGGGAAATTAATATCGCCCCACCAAACAGTATCCCTGGTAATAGCGTCTTTTACAGTAAACTTATCTTTTGGTGAACGGCCGGTAAACTCACCGGTGTCGATCATTAATGCGCCGGTATCATTAAACGTACCTTGACCAAGCTGTATAGTTTTTTCAATTAATTGCGCAGGATTGAGATTCCAGTAAATGGTATCAAGGCCATCAAAGCCCAGGATGGCTAGTGTTGCTGATTCTGCTTTTATCCCAATGTTCTTCATGTGAATTGTTTTGGTTGATTATTCGGGTTAACTATTTTAAATTATATATAACTGAGTACTTATCTGTAGCGTAGTTCATAAAGTATTTAAAGTTCAGCTTTTCTCCGGTAACATGTTTGCACAGATCGGCAGCTGAATAAAATTTACCATGCCTGTGTATTTTTTCGCGTAGCCAGTTTAATAACGGAAGCATATTGCCTTTTTCAATATGCTGTTGTAAACCTTTAATTTCTTTGCTCGCAAAGTGAAAGAATTGCGCTGCATAAAAACTGCCTAATGAATAGGTAGGGAAATAACCTATGCTGCCATGCGACCAGTGAATATCCTGCAACACACCTTCTGAATCTTTTGTAGCGCTTACACCTAAATACTTTTTGTAATGCTCGTTCCAGAATGCCGGCAGATCTTTTACTTCAACGCTTCCGTCCATCAAGGCCTTTTCTATTTCATAACGCACAAGTATGTGGAAATGGTATGTCACCTCATCGGCTTCTATACGTATGAGCGATGGTTTCACCTGGTTTATACCCTTATAAAACTGATCGAGCGTTACACTTTTTAATTGTTCAGGGAAGTAGCCTTGCAGTTTTTTGTAGTTCGCTTTCCAGTATGGCAAACTGCGGCCCACATTATTTTCCCACAGGCGCGATTGTGATTCGTGTATGCCTAATGAAACAGCCTCACCTAATGGCAAACCATATTGTGAAGCGGGCAAACCTTGTTCATATAATCCATGGCCACCTTCGTGTATGCACGACCATATCATTGATTTCAGGTTATTCTCAATTACCTTTGTGGTAACCCTTACATCGAGCGGGCTGAAACTGGTAGTGAAAGGATGAATTGAAATATCCTGGCGCCCTGCTTCAAAATCGTAGTGCATTTGCTTCAGCAGGTCAATACCGAAATTCCATTGCTTATCCTTATCGTAATGTTTATGTGCAAAGGCATCGCTGTTTTGTTTGGCAGCGGCAATCTTTTTTACAAAACCTACTAATTGCTCACGCACATCTTTAAACAAAATATCCAGGTCGGCCACATTAGCGCCCGGTTCGTACTGATCTAATAAAGCGTTGTATGGATGCTTTTTATACTCCAGCATTTCGGCTTCCTGCCTTTTCAGTTTTACCATTTTGGTAAAATGCGGGGCGAATATTTTAAAGTCGCTTTGTTGTTTTGCTTTTTGCCAAGCCTGAAAACACTCTGACGTGGTTTTGCTTAGCAGTTCAACAAATTCGGTGGTGTATTTTTTACTTTGCTTGTAATCTTTATAGCTTTCCTCAACATTGCGGCTTTGCTTCTTATCAAGCTCCTTGCTTTTATGTAATTTCTTAAGCAATTCGCCCAGTTCCTTATCGACTGACATTTCATGCCCGATACCCGATAAGGTTGAAATTTGCTGTGCCCTGAAATCGGCTCCTTTTTCCGGCATATACGTCTCCTGGTCCCAGCCTAGCACTGCCAGCGTATATTCTATGTCTGCTATTTTGGCGAGTTTGGCTTTATATGAGTCGTACTTCTTCATCTGTTTCGTTACTGTTTAACCACTTCTTTTTGCTTAATGGCCGATACTGCCAGGCAAGCCCATCCGCCTATAAAACATAATCCGCCTAGCGGGGTTATGGGGCCTAACCATTTGAAATTCAACCCGGTAATGCTACCTGTTGAAAGGATGTATATGGAACCTGAAAAGAGTATAATACCGAGCATAAATAAAATACCTATCGTTTTGTTATATAAAGGAAGCCTGTCCTTGATCAAAAAAATGCCCATAATTGCCAGAGTATGAACGAGTTGGTATTGCACAGCGGTCTTATAAGCATCGAGGTCTTTTTGAGTCAGCAAGCCACTCTCAACCTTGTCCTTTAAGTAATGGGCTCCAAACGCCCCCAGAATCACCGCCAGACACCCTGAAATGCCTGCAAATACCATTGCTCCGTTTCGCATGGTTTTTTTGATTAAGGGCGCAAATGTATAACAAAATATTATTGAGCAGAAGGATAGTCATCACAGGTTTTCAACATGTTTATTTTCTGTTAATATTTTGGTTTTTTATAAACTATTTCCTATATTTGTTATGTATATATAGAGTGCCCCTTTGTAAAATACACATTTATGAAAAAATTTACATTAGTAATCCCGGCAGCTATTGTTTCTATATTAGCTATAACCAGTATTCCTTCAAACGGCCAGATACTTTTCAGCAACGGTGCATTAGTACATGTTACGCAAGGCGCTATTGTGCAGGTTAATGGTGGCTTTCAAGACGATAACCTTATTAACGGCGGCCAGGGCATTGTTACCAATGATGGTGATATGACCGTAACCAGCAATGGCGCATGGCCCGGAAATATTCATATTTCAAATACTGCCACCTTACAAGGTAATGGTAAATACCACCTTGATCAGGATTGGATAAACGATGCCATATTTATAGATGGCAACAGCACCGTAGATATGTACGGTAACTTAAAAGAACTTATTACAAGCAATAATGCTACAGTTACTACATTCGATACGCTTATGCTGCGTGGAACCGGTACAGCAGCGAATCGCAGAAAGCAGCAAACGCTCGATGCCAATGTTGACCACGCACTTATATTAAACGATAGGGTGCTTTTTACTGCAGGTCATACTATGTTCATTACCACACCAACATTAAGTGCGGTTACAAACAATACTACATACCAGAGTGAAGGTTTTGTTTCAAGTATTGCTACAGGTAGCCTTTCAAGGGTTACAAATGCAAATAGCATGTATTACTTTCCTGTAGGTGCTGATTCGGTTGTAACACGTTACCGTAAAATACAACTCACCCCTGCAGCCGCAAATAGCGATACATATACCGTGCGCCTTGCCAATAACGATGCTACCAATGATGGTGATAGTATCGGATTGATGGACACTTCATTCTGTAAATTAAATTCACTGTACTATCATAAAATTAAACGTACTGCAGGTATCGATAATGCAGATATTGATGTGTTCTATGATCCTTCGGCAGATGGTATCTGGAATATGCTTGGCCAGTGGAATACACCTACTGCTAATGAATGGAATAACTTAGGCGCTGTTACCTATACTCCTTCTGCACCATATAGTGATGTGTTAAAACCTAATTGGGGCGATTTTTCAAATGACCCATACATACTTGGCGAACATAAACCTACTGCTCCAAGCCTTACAGGTAACCCTTATTGTGCCAGCGGAACAGGAACATTTACTGCGACAGGTGATAGTGGTTCATATATATGGACAGTTCCTGCAGGTGATACAATTTTATCGGGCAATGGAACAGGCTCTGTTGTAGTTAGCGGAAGTGTGCCGGGTAACATAACTGTATATAATCAACTTACCGGTTGTTCTTCTTCATTGTCATCAGCGGCTATTACCTTAATTCCTTCGCCGGTTGCAGGTTTTGACACAACTTCTATGGTAACTTCCAGCGGCATATTTAATAATACATACCAGTTTACCGATACCAGTAAGCCTGCTCCTATAACAGCATGGCACTGGACCTTTGGAGATGGAGATACAGCCAATATTGCTGATCCGGGCTATACATTTGAAGCCGGTACTTACCAGGTAACTGAAACCGTAAGCAATGCACAGGGATGTAAGGCAAGCAAAACCGAAACAATTACTGTAAAAGAAGGCATATTTGTTCCAAACGTATTTACACCAAATGGCGACGGACAGAATGATGTGTTCCTGATATCTGCTGTAGGTGTAAAGGTATTCTCTATTGAGATATTTAATCGTTGGGGTGAAAAGGTATTCACCTCAACTGCTCCGGAAATTTCATGGGATGGAAGAACTTCTGCAGGTCTGAAGGCTTCTGACGGAGACTATTACTATATTCTTACTGCAACATCATACTCAGGTCAGGACTGGAGCACACATGGATACCTGCAGCTGATCTCGGGTAACTGATAAAGAAATTATAAGAATAATATGTATAAGCCCTGCAGTAATGCGGGGCTTATAAATTATACACATCTCTTCTTCAAATTACAGTTTTTAAGCCTAAATTTGGCATATGTATCTCAATAATATTTCTGTAATAAATTTTAAGAATTACCGCCAGGCGAACTTTGAATTTTCGCAAGGCATTAATTGTTTTGTAGGGCACAACGGAGCAGGCAAAACCAATATGCTCGATGCAATCCATTACTTGTCATTCTGCAAAAGCTATTTCAATTCCTTCGATAACCAGAATATATTTCATGATGAGGATATGTTTGTTATACAGGGCATGTTCTATAAAAATAACGAGCAGGAAGAAATTTACTGTGCACAAAAAAAGAATGACCGCAAACAATTCAAACGAAATAAAAAAGATTATGACCGCCTTTCAGAACATATAGGATTATTGCCGGTAGTTATGATATCGCCAACCGATATTGAACTGATACACGAAGGCAGCGAAGTGCGAAGAAAATTTGTTGATAGTATACTTTCACAAATAGATCCTGCTTATTTAACCAGCCTTATTGAATACAATAAAGCATTGTTGCAGCGGAATGCTATGCTCAAACGTTTTTATGAAACCGGTAAGTGGGACGATACCCTTATGGCAATATGGGATGAACAGTTAATTGAAAAAGGTACTGCCATATTTATAAAACGAAAAGAGTTTACTGAAGCGTTCACGGGACTTTTTGAAAAGGTATATGCCGAAATATCGGGCTCACGTGAGGTAGCAAACCTAGCCTATTCATCGCAACTAACAGAAGGCGACTATGCCACACTTTTTGCTAAAGCGCTTGATAAGGACAGAATGGTGCAGTATACTACCATGGGCATACATAAAGATGATTGGGCATTTTTAAAAGATGGCCATCCGCTGAAGAAGTTTGCATCGCAGGGCCAGCAGAAATCATTTATAATAGCGTTGAAAATTGCCCAGTTCCATTTCCTGAAAAAACTTGTTGGATTTCCTCCTATAGTTTTGCTTGATGATATATTTGATAAGCTTGATGAAGCACGTGTAAGCTACCTTATTGATATGGTAACAGGTAATGACTTTGAACAGGTTTTTATTACCGACACCAGCCATACACGAATGAAGAAATTGCTGGAAAAGAAAGAGAAAGACTACAGAATATTCCCGATAAGTGAAGGTAGTATGAGTGAAGTTCAGGAACCTGATTTTGCACAATAATGAGAAGCAGTAACGACCAGAAATTAGGTGACGCCATTAAGGAGATGCTGAAATTGTATCGCCTGGATGATAAGATAGATGAGCATAAACTGATACGCTCATGGGAAAAAGCTGTTGGCGCATTGGTTGCAAGGCACACCAAAGCCATTTACATTGCTGACCGCAAACTGGTAGTAACCATTGACTCAGCCGTAGTACGGAATGAAGTCTTATACGTGCGCACTAGAATCATTAAAGACCTGAACGAATTAGTCGGGGCAAAAGTGGTAGACGAGTTGGTATTGCGTTAAGAAAGCAATCTGCTTTTTTTCATTACCTGTACAATAATACTATACAACTCATCTGGCTTAAATGGCTTTGATATATAATCGTTCATACCTGCTTCAATACATTTTTCATACTCACCGCGGTAAGCCGAAGCTGTCATAGCAATTATAGGTATGGTAGAAAGCGGGGGCTGCATTTGCGTACGTATAAATGCGGTAGTTTCAATACCATCTTTTTCAGGCATTTGAAGGTCCATTAATATAAGATCGTATGTTTTGTTGTTCAGCAGAGTAATAGCTGTTGCACCATTGTCCGCAATTGTAACAGTTGCATTCCACTTTGTAAGTGTTCTTTCTCCCACGCGCTGATTTACTTTATTGTCTTCAACGAACAGAATGCTCATTCCATTGAGGTTCTTTGCCTTGTTTTGTTCAGTTGAAGTTAATTCTTCATGCAGATCATGGTATTTTGAATATTCAATGCAGAACGAAAATGTCGAGCCTTTTCCTAGTTCACTTTCTACATCCATTTTTCCGCCTTGCAGTTCAACCAGCTTCTGTGTAATATTTAAACCCAGGCCTGTTCCGCCATACTTTCGGGTTGTGTTTACGTCAGCCTGAACAAAGGGTTCAAAAACCACAGCCAGCCTTTCTTTTGGTATGCCAATGCCGGTATCTTTTATTGTAAATTCTAAGTTCATTTTTTCGGCACTTTCATTCTTCACCGCAACATCAAGCGTTACTTCACCTTTTTCAGTGAACTTAATTGCATTGCCACCAAGGTTCCAGAGTATTTGTGAAAGCCTTACAGAATCACCCACTATATAATCAGGTAATGCCGTATCTATATGTGTAGCGAATTTTATGTTTTTCTCCTTTGCACGTATGCCAAGGGTAAGGTCCATTCCTTTTATAAGCTCTTTTATATTGAATGGTTCATTTTCAAATGTAATACGGCCAGCGTTTATTTTCGACAAGTCGAGTATATCATTAATGATTGATAACAAACGATTGGCAGAATCTTTGATTCCATTTACATATTCATCCTGTTCTTCCGTAAGCTTTGTATCATTAAGCAGGTTGGCCATACCCATAACGCCATTCATCGGAGTTCTTATTTCATGGCTCATACTTGCCAGAAACATTTCTTTGGCTTTTGTTGCGGCCTCTGCTTCTTCTTTTGCTGCAACAAGTTGTTGTTCAAGTTTCTTTCTTTCTGTAATATCAGTAAATAGTACAAGGCTGAATTTTTCTCCGTTTAACTCGATCAGCTGATTTGAATAGAGACACATTATAGGCCTGCCCGAACGATGATACATTATTTGTTCAAGGTTTTTTGATGACCCGACTTTCTTAACCCGTTCAATAATTGCTGCTCTTTCAGCTGCTCCTATTATCCCTAATTCCATGGGAGTATACCCTATTGCTTCTTCACGTGTATAGCCCACCATATTAAGATAAGCGGCATTGGCATCAAGTATTCTGCCTGGGCTTAGCTCAAAAACTGCTATGCCAACCGGGCTGAAATCAAAAAGGGTCTGAAATTTTTTAGTGCTTTCAAATAATTGTAATTCCAACTCTTTCCTTGCACTTATATCGCGCACGATGCACTGAAAGTCGCTTATACGATCCCCATCGGTGATGAGGGCAACAGTTTGCTCTACCCATTTTTTCTTTCCATTTTTCTGAACTATCTGAAATTCTAAAATAGTTTCATGCACTCTGTCTTTAAATTGTTCTGCATAAAACGCTTTAACTCCGTTCACCATCTCAGGCGCAATAAGGAATGTAAAATCTTTCCCGATCAATTCATCAGGCTCATAGCCGGTCATGGCCTTTGCCCTGTGGTTAACAAAAGTGAACATGCCTTTATAGTTATTAGTAAATACAACATCACCTGCATCTTCCACCATAGCCCGGTATTTCTTTTCACTTTCTTTTAATTTTTTCTCAGCCTGTACCGTCCTGTTCATATCATTATTCAGGCTGTAAAGCACCCACACACCAAACATGAAAGAAATTCCACAACCAAGTAAAATGGTAATAACCGAACGGTGAATAGCAACCTGGTTATTCGCAACCCTGATCTTCAATAACCTGTTTTCTTCATTTTGCATTTGATTTACTATGGCTTGTATCTTTATCTCAAGAGAATTTTCGGCAGCGCTCTCCATCATTTTTTGCGCTTCTGTTAATGATTTGCTTCTTGCATCAATAGCATCATAGAAATAACTTATGCGTGCATTTATAAGAAGTGACAGATCCCCTGCTCTCTTTTCCTGTGCTGCATTATCTTTCACTGATTGTTCGAGCTTATGCAAATACTCATTATTCAAAATCGATGCTTTATAGCAGGCATCAATAAATTTATTCTCGCGGGTAAGTAAATAACCACGTGTTGCATCTTCCATATCTGTATTCACTGCAAGCACCTGCTCAATGTTATAGAGAACATCTTGTGTATGACTTGTCATTTCGGCAGAATGGGCACCCAGGCGTGTGTTGTAATATGAATATATGGCAACCGACACCAGCGCACTGAAAGCGAGGCAAAAAACGTAAATTATTTTTTTATGGATTTTCAAACTCCCGGGGGTATGATACAATTATAATACAATATCAATTTATTGTGCAAGGTATTCCAGTGAATAAGGGTTCGATATGATGAAAATCAGTATTTATACTGACTAATATCATAAAAACAGGAAAGGGCGGTGAACCCCCATTCACCACCCTTCCTGCACATTGGCCATTTAAGGCCTATCCTCACCTCATGTATCTATAGTTTGATTATTTTCTGTACTGTGCCTTGGCCATTGGCAAGGTCAGTAATATGTATAAAATAAATTCCGCTTGTTAACATATACCCTTTCTGGTATTCATATTGGGTGTTTCCTTTTGTACAGTTAATAGTTTCTGCATCTATCATAGAGCCTGTTGAACTAAGTATTTCTACTGATAATTGGGTTGCTTTATCGCTTTCGAAATTAATAAAGAAACTGGTTTTAAACGGGTTAGGGTAGGTGTGTTGCGCGGTTAAAGAAGTTGAAATGCCTTCGGTATAATTAACGGCCACGTTTTCAAATGTTTTAGATTCTCCATCGAAATCGGTTTGTTTTAAGCGGTAATATGATAAACCTTCAACCGGATTTTCATCTTTTGCCGAATAACTCAGGCTATTGTCTGAATTGCCTGCACCATTTATGATAGCTACGGTTTCATAATGTGTGCCATCTGTTGTTCTTTCTATTGTGAAGAAGTGATTATTTACTTCGCTGGCTGTTGACCATTTAATATCTACCACAGTACCATCAGGTGTTGCACTAAAATTCAATAGGCTAATTGGCATTGGGCTTATGGTAAGCTCAGGAATAAACTCATTCCTACCACTTTGTCCTGCTTTTTGTAATACCGATGTTGAAGAAATGGCGCTGGTTGCAAGATCAGTCCAGGTCATAACAGAGTTATCGGAACGATTTGCCAGCCCGCCTAGGTTCTTTGCCGTTACCATTGGGTTCCCTGTATAGTAGTAATTTACCTTATACGTAGCTGAGCTTGAACCTATTACGAATACGCCATAATAATAACCGGTAGCAAGTGATGTGTAGCCTGCTGGGGCTGTTGTGGTATTCGGCATAGTATCAATACGATACAATTGTATGCCGGTAGGAGTTGAGCTGAAATTAGTTATAGACAATGAATCATCATAGGTTGGATTATTTATAGATAAACGTGTACCTCCATATGTGTTAACACTTGCATCGCCTATTGGTGCACCCGACCAAACAATTGTGGTATTCGAAGAGGTTCCTTTGCGGCCATTTGATGTAACATCATTCACACGAGTGCCCGATGTTTCATTCATTCTAAAATATGCTACAAGGCCCGATTCGGTTCCTTGCAATTTTTTGCACATATACGCACGAATTTGTGTTTGTGTAAGGGCCACATTCCAGATTGTAACCTCATCAATATCGCCATTAAACCTGCGGTACGCATTTCCAGGGTTAGCCCACTGACCCAAAACAAGATTATACTGCCCATTGAAGTTGTTTATATTTCCGGTTTGAGAATATCTTGATTCAAGAACGCCATTTACGTAAATATTAACATAGCTTCCATCGTAAACACCGGCTACATGATACCATTGGCCTGTAACAGGGCTTGTTACGCTTTGTACATATTGTCTGCCATTAGTAGTTTCTACTGCAAACTCAAATTGAGTGTTAAGTTGGCTATGTTGTAACCAGAACTGTCCGTCGTCTCCGCTTGCGCTGCTGCTAGCATTGTCAACAGATACAATGCCTCCCCAGTTACCTTCATTAGTAGTGCTGTTACATTTTACCCATGCAGTTACTGACATAGTATTGCCGGTGAGCCCCAGATTATTATTGTTGAATGTTACTCCTGATGTGGTTCCATTAAACTCAAGGCAATGCCCTGAGTTACCGTTTACCGGTTGGGCTGCTGCAGAGCCTGCAAAAACGGTAACTAAAAAAAGAATTATAAAAAAAGTAATAATGGTTACTGCTTCCAGGCTTCCGTCGTTGTATTTGTTCTTCGCTGTTTTCATATTGGTTGGCTTTATATATGCAAGTTTACGGTGCTTACAGGGCCTATGTTCAGCCAAACCGACGACTGGCAGGTTTCACTCGACGATTGGTATATCGTTTGCCGGCTGTGGTTTTCGGGTATGACGTGTTACCTTTTGCCGTAAAATAAAAGGGGAGCTAAATAGCCCCCCCCTTCCCCTTGGTCCCCTCAATGTATTATTTTGTCATGCTCGATTCCAGCTGCAATACTTTATTGAACTTAAGGTTGTGGTAGCTTACATACAACACATAAATACCTTTTTCAACCCTTGGTTCAACCTTATAGTTATTTAAGCCCATTGAAACTTTACGTTTTTGAGACAGAACAGTTTTTCCATCTACACTGGTAATAGTAATAGAACAGGTATCATCACTTTTTGCATTTATTTGTATAAATACATTGGTTGATGTATTGAAACCTTCAATGTCCTCATTATTCTCACAAGGGGTATATACTACTGTATTTAAATAGGTCTGTTTTCCTTCATCAGAGAATTGAGAGATACGGTAATATGATACTCCATTTAAAGGATTATTATCAATAATAGAGTATTGATGGGTTGAAAGACCGTGAATGGCCTGTACATCACCTATTAACTCATAATGTACACCATCCTGTGTGCGTTCTATTGTATAATGGTCAGCATCATCATCGGTTATGTTCCACTTAATAATGGCTTCATTATTAGTGCATTCTGCTCTATATGAGCCAAATCTATCAGTCGATATTGGTGCTGCTGTTAAATTAGTTACTGCTAGAAGCAGAAGAAAAAGGATTGCAATAAAGCTTAAAGCTACTCCGGTTTCTTTTTTGTCGCTGGTGTATATGTCTTGTGTTTTCATGATGTTTGATTTTGTTTTATAGAGCAATATTACGGGGGTATATACCCTTATGCTTATCAAAACCGACGAATGGAATACTTCATTCGATGATTGGTAGTAATCTATGACATGATTCATGGAAAATGCTACTTTTGGTTATGAAACCTCACCCATGAATTGTATTATAATAGATGATAATGAAGTGGCCAGAGCTGCTGTTAAACATTGTGTGGAGAAAACCCCGTTCCTTACGTTGACTGGTGTTTATACTAACCCTATTGAGGCCCTTGAAGCGATAAAGAGTGAAAAACCTGACCTGTTATTGCTTGATGTGGAGATGCCTGAAATGAGCGGTATTGACTTTATTAAAACGTTTCACGATATACCCCAGGTAATACTCATAACATCTAAAAAGGAATATGCTGCTGAAGCATTTGATTTTAATGTTACCGATTACATATTGAAGCCTGTTGAATATCCAAGGTTCCTTAAAGCAGTTACCAAAGCAAAGGAAATGCAGGAAAGTTTACGAAAGGAAACGCCCGAAAGTAATGAGCTATTTATTAAAGTAACAAATAAGTTTGTGCACCTTAATCTTAATGATATACTTGTTATTGAGGCATTAGCCGATTACGTGAATATTTATGTAGACAAACAACGATACACAGTATTGTCTACCATGAAAGCTATTGAAGATAAATTGCCAAAGAAAGATTTTATACGTGTGCACCGTTCATACATTGTGCGTATTGATAAAATAAAAGAGATAGATGACCAGATAATTTCAATAGCCGATCAGCATATACCTATAAGCAGAAACATGAAAGATCCGGTTATGAACGCATTGAATAAATTATAATATCTCCATGACTGAAAAAAATTCCTTAAGCTACCTCTATGCTTTGGCCGAAGGCGATATGGTTTTTGTAAATGAGATATTAGACCTGATGTATAAAAATATACCTGCTGATATAATTGCGATTGAGGAAGCTATTTCAGCCAATGATTTGAAACAGGTAAAAAGAGATGCCCATCATATGAAATCGTCCATTCAGTATATTGACGACATTGAGATGTCTGAGCTTTTATCAGCAATGGAGAATAAGAACGAATCTGATATTGCAATTGTACAACTAAAGAATATGTTGCCTGCGTTAAAGGAAATTTCGGCTAAGCTTATGAAATTGATAGAGGCAGAAAAGAAAAAGATAGGATAGATTGCTCCACCCTACCTTATACAGTACCAATTAAATTTTTAGAACCTTTCCAGCATCGAGAAGAAGAAATCTCCTTCGATCTTTGCATTTTCATCGCTATCAGAACCATGAACAGCATTATCTGATATAGAACGTGCATATAACTTGCGGATAGTACCTGCATCAGCCTTAGCCGGGTCAGTAGCTCCAATTAACTTACGAAAATCGTTGACTGCATCAGCCTTTTCTAAAATAGCTGCTACAATAGGCCCTGATGACATAGAATCAACTAATTCTCCGTAAAAAGGACGCTCCTTATGTACTGCATAAAAAGCACCTGCAGCCTCTTTGCTAAGACGGCATTGCTTCATTGCAACTATCTTAAAACCAGCCTTTTGTATCATTTGTAATATAGCACCTGCATTGTTTTCAGTAACTGCAAGTGGCTTAACCATTGTAAATGTTCTGTTCGTAGCCATAATATCTGTTTTTTTAAAGTGTCCGCAAATATAAATTAACTTTGCAACCTGTAAATTAAATTTTGTGACTGAACAAGAGCTTTTAAAATTGAAGGAAATAATTGGTGAACCTCAAAAGGTTACCATTATTATGCATAAATCTCCTGACGGAGATGCTATTGGTTCATCACTTGGCCTATTTCATTTCCTGAAAAGGTTTGGCCATACGGTAACGGTGCTTTCTCCAAACGTGTATCCTGATTTTTTGAAGTGGATGCCGGGTGCAAAAGATATTATTACTTACGATAAGAAACCGGCTGAAGCATTGGCAGCCATTAAGTCGGCTGACCTGATTGCCTGCCTCGATTTTAACGGACTTAAGCGCATTGATGAATTGGGGCCCGCGGTGGCAAAATCAAAGGCTGTTAAGCTTATGGTTGACCATCACCCGCAACCTGAACAGTTTGCTGACCTGATGTTTCATAGTGTGAGTGCATCATCAACAGGTGAATTAGTATTTGACCTGATCGAGAAATTGGGCGAGAAGAAAAAGATAAATAAGGCGATAGCCAATTGCCTGTATGCAGGAATAATGACCGATACAGGGGGATTCAGGTTCTCATCAACCAGTACACATACCCATTATGTAGTGGCGGAATTGATGGAGAAAGGGGCTGAAATAACGAAAGTGTATGAGCTTGTGAACGATGCTAACAGAGAGATCAGGTTAAGGCTCACCGGTTTTGCATTACTTGAGAAAATGAAAATTTTCCCGGAATATTCTACCGGGTTTATAGCATTAACCCTGAGTGAACTGGAACGCTTTGATTATAAAGATGGCGATACAGAAGGATTGGTAAACCAGCCCTTATCTGTTAAGGGAGTGGGTTTTTCAGCATTGTTTACCGAAAAGGAAGATGGAATGATCCGAATTTCATTCCGTTCAAAGCATAAATTCGACGTGAACAAATTTGCCCGCGCTCATTTTGGAGGCGGTGGGCACGTGAATGCAGCCGGTGGAATCAGTGATCTTTCAATGGATGAAACCATTATTAAATTTCTGGGACTATTGTCTACTTATAAAGCTGAGTTAAAAGGGAAATGAAACCCCGTTCAATAAATAACATTTTTATTTTGTGTATTTCTGCTTCGGCTCTTATGGGATGTAATACCGATGAGCAAAGGAAAACGCATCCTGAAATAACTCAGAAAGAGGTTAATAACGGGCTTATTAATTCTCATAAGGAATATTTACTGCAGCAGGAAGATGAAATAAAGCAGTACGTGGCAAGGCATAATTATGATATGCAAAAAACTGCATCGGGTATTTATTATAAAATAAATGAACATGGTAAAGGCGAACTAGCTAAAGTAGGTGAGTTTGCTTCAGTAAGTTATACGATAAGTTTGCTGGATGGTACCGTATGTTACGATACTAAAAATGAAGGGCCAAAGCAATTTAAGGTAGGTGAGGATGAAGTAGAGTCAGGTGTGCATGAAGCAGTTCAGCTTATGCATGTGGGTGATGAGGCTACATTTATTATTCCATCTAACTTAGCAAACGGCCTGGTTGGTGATAAGGATAAAATTCCTCCTGGGGCAATAGTAATTTACAATATCAATTTACTATCTGTCACACATACTACCTCTTCACTGGCGAAGTAGCTGCATCAAGTTTTTCAAATACTGAATTATTGCTCAGAAATTCCGGTACAAGATTTTTCATTTTTTGT
>DATHNG010000089.1:0-10812 GCA_035486275.1 Bacteroidia bacterium | reverse complement strand
GATTGATATTGAAACTGCATTAGCAGCCAAGAATGTTTACTTACCGGCAGGAACAGTAGAAGGTAATACAACACAGCTTACTGTAAACACGCGTGGTAACCTTGTTACTGAAGAAGACTTTAATAACCTCATTATAAAATCAAATGGCCCTCAGTCGGTAAGGGTTAAAGATATCGGGTACGCAGAACTGGGGCCTGAAAATCTTGAAACCGTAATGAAAGAGTCTGGGAGGCCAATGGTAGGCCTCGGCCTGGTGCCTCAACCCGGCGCTAATTATATTGACATTGCCAAAGAATTTTACAAGCGTCTTGACCAGATAAAAAAAAGTATACCTAAGGATTACGAGGTAGATACTGCACTTGACACTACTGTAAATATAAGTAACTCTATTTCAGAAGTAGAGGAAACATTGGCAATTGCATTTATACTTGTAATCATAATAATCTACCTTTTCTTCCGTGATGCACTCATAGCCTTCCGGCCATTGATTGATATACCTGTTTCACTTATCGGTGCATTTTTCATTATGTATGTTGGCGGATTATCCATCAATATTCTTACCCTATTAGGTATTGTGCTTGCAACAGGGCTTGTAGTGGATGATGGTATTGTAGTAACAGAAAATATTTATAAAAAGATAGAAGGCGGCATGCCTCCGTTGGAAGCTGCCAATAAAGGAAGCGAGGAAATATTCTTTGCCGTTATATCTACATCTATTACCCTGGCCATCGTTTTCCTTCCTATTATATTCTTATCAGGTTTTACGGGAAAACTATTTCGAGAATTTGCTATTGTTGTGGCCGGTTCTGTACTTATCTCAGCATTCGTTTCACTTTCACTCACACCGGTACTCAATGTTAAACTGGTAAGGAAGAATCATAAGAAAAGTAAATTCTATGAGCGAACTGAACCATTCTTTGAAGGAATGAATACCTGGTACAGTAATATGCTGCACTCATTTATGAAAAACAGGTGGGTAGCGTTCCCTATTATAATAGTATGTCTTTTCGTCATTGTATTTATAGGTGGAAGCTTACAGAGAGAGCTAGCTCCGTTGGAAGATAAGTCGCTACTGCGTGTGTTGGTTACAGGGCCTGAAGGTGCTTCATATAATTTTACAGACCAATATATGGACTCTGTAAATGCCCTTGTGCAGGCTACTATACCTGAAAGAAGAATATGCCTTACTATTTCAGCGCCTTCGTTCACAGGTTCCGGCGCTTTGAATACTGGATATACCCGTGTTATGTTAGTACCTCCTGATCAAAGAACACGTTCTCAAAATAGTATAGCAACCAAACTGGCTTCCCAACTAATGCACTTCCCTTCTGAAAGAGGTATTGTTATTCAGGAACAAACCATTGCAGTGGGGGCAGGTAAATTTGCGCAACCATTACAGTATGTGATAGAGGCACCTACATTAAGCGACTTACGAAAAGCAGTGCCCGATTTTCTTGATACCGTAATGAAAGACCCTGTTTTCAAATCACCTGATATTAATCTTAAGTTCAACCATCCACAGCTAGATGTTTCAATTGACAGAGATAAAGCCAGCGACTTGGGTGTATCTATACAGGATGTGGCTCAAACATTACAAGCATCGCTTAGCGGACAGCGGTTCGATTATTTTTACCTGAATAATAACCAGTACAAAATTATAGGACAATATGAGAATGCCAATAGGGCTAAACCATTGGATATTCAATCTATGTATGTAAGAAGCTCGAAGGGAAATGTAGTACAAATGGATAATCTTTTGAAAATTAAAGATACTGCCAGTCCCGCTCAGTTGTACCACTATAATAGATTTGAATCAGCTACCATATCGGCTACACCTGCACCCGGAAAAACAATAGGTGATGGAATTACCGAGCTAGACAAGCTTGCTAAAGCGATAGATCCTAAAACCCATCAGCCTTATCTTTCAGGTAATGTTACAACTGAACTCAGTGGCGCTTCTCGTGATTTCCAGGAAAGCTCAGGCGATATTGTATTTGCATTCATACTTGCATTAGTACTTATATATCTTATTCTGGCTGCACAGTTCGAAAGTTTTATAGATCCGTTCATTATCATGCTTACTGTTCCCTTAGCTATGGCAGGTGCCTTATTATCATTATGGTACTTCAATCAAACCTTGAACATTTTTAGTGAAATAGGAATTATTACGCTTATTGGACTAGTTACAAAAAACAGTATCCTTATTGTTGAGTTTGCGAATCAGTTGCAGGAAAAAACCGGTATGCCTTTAAAAGAAGCAGTAATGGAAGCAGCCATTTCGCGCTTCCGCCCTATTCTTATGACAACACTCGCTATGGCCTTAGGTGCATTACCAATTGCACTGGCTTTAGGTGCAGGTGCAACAAGCCGCAAATCGCTTGGCACCGTAATTGTGGGTGGTTTAATGTTTGCACTGGTACTTACATTATTTGTTATACCTGCTATATATACCTACATGGCACGGCCAACAAAAAAGATTGAACATAGTTAATGATATGAAAAAAAACATACTCCTATTAATTCTTTTATTCTTCTCCTTAGGTCTCTACGCCCAATCGTTTCTTTCTGTTGATAGCGCTATTGCCATTACCCTGAAAAAAAACTACAATATTTTGCTATCACAAAACAATTATCAGCAAGCTGAAAACAATCATGCCCCGGGTATGGCAGGAATGTTGCCTAATATAAGTATTGGTGCTGGAGTAGTTGGAGCCAGTGATTATATCCACCAGGATTATAGTAATGGTACTACGATTTCCAAAAACGGAGTTCTTTCAAGTACCCTTACCCCTAATATTGGCTTAACATGGACCTTATTTGATGGCACAAAAATGTTTATTGCCTATGACCAATTGGGGCTTTTACGTGACGAAGGTTTGACAGGGGTAAAACTGGCAATGCAGGATAATATAGCTACTGTTATTGAAGCGTATTATAATATAGTTCAGCAAAAACAACTTCTTGCTGTTATAGATTCGAATATGGCCTTATACCAGGAGGAAATGGACCTTGCACAAAAGCAATATGAAATAGGAACAGGCTCTAAACTTAATTACCTGCAGGCTAAAGTCAGCTATAATGCTGAAAAGTCAATGTATATGAAGCAACAGGTTAATGTGTCAACTTCTATTGTAGCACTTAACCAGATTCTGGAAGAGCCAGTTGAAAAAACATATTCCGTAAGCGATAGTATTACTACCGGAAAGACATTAATTTATGACACCTTGAAACGTAATATGCTGGCGCAAAACCCGGGCTTACTAATGGCTCATACAAATATTGATGTAGCCCATGATGCCTTAAAAGAAGTTGATGCACTGCGACTACCGTCGGTTTCATTAGGTGTAAATTACGGCCTTTCAAGCTCGCAATACAGTGCAGGGTTTACCCTGCTTAATCAATCGCTTGGGCTTTCGGGTGGGTTAACTTTTGCATGGACAATATTCAATGGCTCTATCATTAACATTCAGCATAAGAATGCGGAGCTGGCTGAATTAAATGCTAAATTTCAATATGATCAGGCAGAACTCCAAACAAGCGCATCCCTACTTGAGGCTTACCAGCAATACCTTATAAATGTTAAAATACTTAGCCTGGACGAAGAGAACTTTTTAGTAGCTAAAGAGAATGTAACGGTCGCTATTGAGCAATTCAGAATTGGAACCAGTAACATCGTTCAATTGCAACAGGCTCAAATAAGTTTTTCGCAGGCTGGCAGCCAGGTGGTGAGCGATAGATACAATACCAAGGTAAGCGAAACAC
This sequence comes from Bacteroidia bacterium, assembly GCA_035486275.1. Taxonomy (GTDB): domain Bacteria; phylum Bacteroidota; class Bacteroidia; order JABEUT01; family JABEUT01; genus JABEUT01. The sequence continues at coordinate 7,050 of DATHNG010000089.1, read as the reverse complement.
AGCTACTCCAGTTATCAGGGCAACTGGTAAAATAAGTTATTGCCCCTAAGAAATAAAAAAGCCGCTGATGTTTCCAACAGCGGCTTATATTTTAAAAGGCCTTGTTAAATAAGTTTACTCCGAATATCAGTAACAGTCTTTTGAATATTCTGAACATCGCTCAATTTCAATCCCTGATCATTTAATTTAGAGGCAGCATCAAATAAAGGCTGTAAGGTTTTAAGCATATTAGCACAGTCCGCATTACTTTGGTAGTCAGTTAACGCTTTTTGCAGATAACTGAACGCATATATATGAGACCATATTCTGCCATACAGGTCTGCATTTTTATCGTTCTTTTCATCCTTTACCATGCTTGTAGCTAAATATAGTCCCTCTATCCAACCTCCCGAAAAGATTAAAGTACTGGTAGAAGCACGTTTATTGGAATAAAGCTCCTTCTGTGCCCTATCGAACGCGGCCTGAATAACAATACTTAAAGAGTCTTTATTGGTAGTTGCGGTTTTAAACTGATCCATCAGTCTTTGGTCATACGCTGAAGTAATACCAAGTGCCGAGGCAAGCTTCGCTACCTGGATAATATATTGAGTAGCATCCTGCATTTGACCATAACTAGCTGCATAACCCATATCAGCGCCATAAATACCCATATTAACAGCTTGCTGGTAGGTGCCTGAGTAACTGCTTCCTTTATCGGCTGAATTTAATAGTGATTTATTGTACTGAACTCCTTCTTTAGACAATTCTTTTGCCAAATCAGTTGGAGAAGGTATATTGGTCATAAGCAGCCCAAGATTAGTAACGGTAGTAGCTTTTGCGCTATCCTTTATTACATCTTCTGTAGGCATTGCAGGTGCATCGTGGCTTTTGCATGATGTCATTCCAATAATAAAAGCAAGCGAAAGTGAACTGAGAATCAAATAATTCTTTTTCATGTTTATGTCTGTAGATTAATTCTGTCAAAAATAATAGAATTTGCTTTAGTTCAACATTAATGGTCATAAATATTTTTTCTAACATTTTTTTACTGCACATTAAAATTATTATTTATAATTGCGACCTGATTTTTGTTTTTGAGAAAAAAATCAGTATCTTTGAAAAAGCTTGATTTTATAGGTAATTTCAAGAACTGAATAAATAAAGTGGTGTTATATATATATTTTTTTTTAAGAAAAACAATAGCAGAAAAAATTTTTTATTTCAAATGATTTGCTTTGATTTGCCAATATTAAAATATCGCAAGAAATAATTCGAAAAATATACTCAGTTAAAACTATTATACTTCTGATTTACTAATGGAAAAAACACACGTTAAAGTTTGGGAACAATGTCTTACGATTATCAAGGATAACGTAACTCCACAAAGCTTTAAAACGTGGTTCGAACCGATTAAGCCTATTAAATTAAAGGATAGTGTATTGACCATTCAAGTGCCCAGCCAATTCGTTTACGAGTACCTTGAAGAACATTACATCTCTTTATTAAAGAAAGCCATCAAGAGAGAACTCGGTTCTGATTCACGCTTAGAGTACAGTATTGTTATGGAGAACACCCGTAATGCGAAACCCTATACTGTAAAGATTCCCGGCTCTAATAAACAAGCTGCAAAAGGACAACCCGTTAATATTCCAATTGATATTAATAAGAACCCTATTCGCAATCCATTTATCATTCCCGGATTAAAGAAGGTTGACGTTGCTCCGCAACTTAACGCTAACTATTCTTTCGAGAACTTTATTGAAGGTGATTGTAACCGTCTTGCACGTTCGGCAGGTTTTGCTGTAGCTCAAAAGCCAGGAGGAACATCTTTCAATCCATTATTTATATATGGTGGTGTTGGCCTTGGCAAAACTCACCTGGCACATGCCATAGGATTAGAGATAAAGAACAACTTCCCTAACAAGACAGTTCTTTATTTATCGTCTGAGAAATTCACCACGCAGTTTATTGACGCTACCAAGAACAATACACAGAACGATTTCATCAACTTCTACCAGATGATCGATGTATTGATTGTTGATGATGTACAGTTCCTTGCCAAGAAAGAAAAAACACAGGATGTGTTCTTCCATATATTCAATCACCTCCATCAGAACAGCAAGCAGTTAGTATTTACTTGCGATAAGCCTCCGGTTGAAATTGAAGGTATGGAGCAGCGTTTACTATCTCGTTTCAAATGGGGACTTGCAGCTGATCTTCAAATGCCAGGACTTGAAACCCGTATTGCCATACTTCAAAGAAAGATATATACAGAAGGTCTTGACATATCAAGTGATGTAGTTGAGTACCTTGCTTATAGTATCAATAGCAATGTTCGCGAACTGGAGGGCGCACTTATTTCATTGGTTGCCCAATCATCATTGAACAAAAAAGCTATTACACTTGAACTTGCCAAACAAATGATTGACAAGTTTGTAAAGAATACAGCCCGTGAAGTTTCTATAGACTATATACAAAAAGTGGTATGCGATTATTTCGGTCTGCCAATTGAAATGATCAAGTCCAAGACACGTAAGAGAGAAGTTGTACAAGCACGCCAGATAACCATGTACTTTGCAAAGAGTTTCACTAAGTCATCTCTTGCCAGTATTGGATTGCAATGCGGTGGTAAAGACCACGCAACCGTGCTGCATGCTTGCAAAACTGTAAACAACCTAATTGACACTGACAAGCGTTTCAAAGGGTACATTGTTGAACTTGAAAAGAAAATCACTCTTTCTAACTACCAATAAAACATATTAATTCTACAGTAAAAAAGAGAGGCCCAAACAGCCTCTCTTTTTTATTATGGATGTTCATATTTAATACCTTTGCAATTATTACTTGCTATGAATAAAAAGATATATATGGTTTGCCATGGCAATATTTGCCGCTCACCTTTGGCAAAGTTCTTACTCATTAAAAAACTGGCAGAAAAAAATGTTACCGGCATTGAAGTTGATTCGGCAGGAACATCAGGCGCACACGCCGGACAACAGCCCGACGCGAGAACAATGGCCAATGCACTGACGCACGGGCTTGATACTTCGTCACACAGAGCCAAACAATTTAAAAGCGCAGACTTTGCCAAATTCGATCGCATATATGTTATGGATAGTGCCAACTACTCTGACATTATGCTCTTGGCAATGAATGAAGAAGAAAGGAATAAGGTAGAGTTGTTTCTCGAAGCGGCCCATCCTGGTTCTAAAGACTCGGTACCTGATCCATGGTATGGTGATGAGAAAGGGTTTGAGAAAGTGTATAACATAATTGATAAGGCTTGTGGCATTATTGCTGATAAATTAAAGAAAGGCGAATTGCCTTAATTGAATGAGCGATACAACAAAGGGTATATTATATCTCATTCCCAGCCTGCTGGGCGATTCTGCTATCGACAGGGCTATACCCGCATACAACAAAGAGGTCATTCAATCATTGGATGAGTTTATTGTTGAAGATGCAAGGAGCGCAAGGCGTTTCCTGATAAGGGCTGGCATAACAAAACCTATTGATTCTCTCACATTCCATTTACTTAACGAACATACATCACTCGATAACATTGGCCATTATATTGATAGTTTACTAAAAGGTAAGAACGTTGGACTCTTGTCTGATGCAGGCTGCCCCGGCATTGCAGACCCTGGAGCCGAAGTAGTGAAACTCGCCCATAAGCACAAAGTGGAAGTTGTACCGCTAGTTGGCCCATCCTCCATTCTGCTTGCTCTTATATCATCAGGCTTGAATGGTCAGAAATTTGCGTTTCATGGTTACCTGCCCAAACAACCGGCTGACAGAAAGACCAGGATAAAGCAACTTGAGAACGAAGCCTATAAGGAGAACCAAACACAACTGTTCATTGAAACTCCTTACCGGAATGATGCTTTAATACAAGACTTGATGGCCACATGCAGGCCTGAAACATTGCTTTGTATTGCATCTGATATTTCTCTGCAAACCGAATATATACGAACAATGGCAATTAAAGACTGGCGGAATGAGAAGAAGAGCTTTAATGATTGCCCGGCCGTATTTGTAATTGGTAGCGCCGTTCATTTTGAACGGGATAATAAGCACCGCCGCTAAACAAGCGTTCCTGCCAGTTTTTCTATCTTAATAGTTTCAGCGCACTTAAAGTGCCCTTTAGGGCATGCCTTATATCCATGCAAGCCACAAGGGCGGCAGTCTAAATTCTCTTCGGTTTCAACTACATATGATTTATCGGACAACGGACCAAAACCAAAAGCCGGAACCGTAGAGCAGAACACTGCTGTAACAGGTGCATTAACAGCCGAGGCAATATGCATGGGTGCTGAATCATTCACATAGTTCATCACAGCATCCTGCATCAATGAAGCCGATTGAAGAAATGACAACTTACCTGACAGGTTCTCAATTTCTTTATTCCGGCTGGAAGCAATAATTTGATTGCAAAGTTCTTTATCGCTGGCTGCACCTATTAAGTATACCTTATATCTTCCATTTATTGCATCTAAGAACTCAATCCATTTATGTTTAGGAAATTGCTTAGTAAACCACACCGATGACGGCGCTATGCATATATAGGGCTTGGCCTTATATTGTTTTACCTGTTCAATATCTTTTACAGATGGGTACAGACGAGGATTCGTTTTCTTGTTATCAGTAAAGTCTGCTATGAGTTCTATATTCCTTTCCACTTCATGCTTACCATTACCAATAACATGCCTTACCTTTTTGGTGTAACAGAATGCAAATGGGTTTTTGTGAAAGCCAATCTTTTCGGCAGCGCCTGAGAATAGTGTAACAAGGCCTGAACTACCAAAGCGATGAAGGTTTATAACCTTATCATACTTCTCACGCTTTACATCAGCTATTATCTGGTTAAGGTTCGAAAGTTTCGATGTCTTTTTGTCCCATATTAAAACCTTATTCAAATACGGATGGCCTGCCAATAAACCTTCGTTGCCCTTGCGTAATAAGAAATCGATATGTGCATCAGGAAAGTATTGGTGTAACTTCTCAATTACCGGTGTGGCAAGTATTATATCGCCAATAAAAGCTGTTTGAATAACAAGTATTTTCAAGTATTTACAGAATAGAATATGGTAAGTACCATTTCAATATATATCAGAACCTGCCTAGTCTATATGCCACACCAATACCGGCCAGGTAATTCGGCATACCGCTGTAGCCAAGCTCGGCCCATAGCCCAACCTGTTTTGTAACATATACCCTAAGGCCTGCAACCGCACCAAATATTATACCCGGATAAAAGCTGCTTGTGGGGTATGATCCCTGCGAGGTTGTAACTGTTGAAGAATAGGTAGTGAATGAATAACCAAAAACAACTCCGGCATAAAGCTCTATATTATCTTTCGTTTTAAAGTGGTAAAGCCCCCTTGCTGCTAAGTTAATATAGCTACCATGCGCCTTATCGCTCAAGGTACCGCTCTGAGCCACGGTGCCCAAGGCATTGTATACCGTATACGGCAGGTCGGTTGCCGATAGGTTAGCCGACGAATAATTTAAATAGCCACTTATACCAAAAGTTCCTTCAAATATATGTTCATATGAAACTATAATAGCAGGGGCAACATTCACAGTATGGTCAGGAACAAGATTATATGAAATACCGGGTGCACCGAGGCCGCCGCCAAAGCCAACACCTGCAGCAAACACATCTTTATCAATTGCTGAGGTTACCTGGCCGTTTGAAACAGATGCAAAAAATAATAGAATAATACTGGCGGCTAAACACCTGTTACTCACAACACACATATCGTATAATGTCTTAAAAGTCGTGCAAAATTAACAATTCCCCTGAAATGCCCCTTTCAGGAACAATGATTGTTATCATTAAAGGGTACTTATACATAAAAAGCCCCGAAGCAAATTTTCTCGCTCCGGGGCCTTTACATTGAATTGAAGATATTACATCATATCGCCCATTCCGCCTCCCATTGGTGGCATAGCTGGCTTATTTTGTTCTTTTTCTTCTGATAATACGCACTCGGTTGTAAGTATCATACCTGCAATAGAAGCTGCGTTTTCAAGAGCCACGCGGCTTACTTTGGTAGGATCTATTACACCTGCAGCAAACATATTTTCATATTTCTCAGTACGCGCGTTGAAACCAAAGTCGCCTTTGCCTTCTTTCACCTTCTGAAGTACTACTGAACCATCAGATGTACCTGAGTTAGCTACGATCTGGCGAAGAGGCTCTTCCAGTGCACGACGGATGATCGCGATACCGGTTGTTTCATCTTCGTTCTCGCCTTTCAGTTTTTCAAGTACTTCGCAAGCGCGAACGTAAGCTACTCCACCACCTGCAACAATACCTTCTTCTACTGCCGCACGGGTAGCATGTAAAGCATCGTCAACACGGTCTTTCTTTTCTTTCATTTCTACTTCGGTAGCAGCGCCAACATACAATACAGCTACACCACCTGCTAATTTAGCAAGGCGTTCCTGTAGTTTTTCCTTATCGTAGTCAGATGTTGTGTTCTCAATTTGAGCCTTGATCTGGCTGATACGTGCATTGATGTCAGCTTTTTTACCTGTGCCCCCAACAATAGTTGTATTGTCTTTGTCAATGGTAACCTTTTCAGCACGGCCTAAGTAGGTAAGGTCAGCGTTTTCCAATTTGTATCCGCCTTCTTCCGAAATGAATACGCCATTGGTCAATACTGCAATATCCTCAAGCATTGCCTTTCTTCTGTCGCCAAAGCCCGGAGCCTTTACAGCTGCAACTTTCAACGAACCACGCATTTTGTTTACCACTAAGGTAGCCAATGCTTCTCCGTCAAGGTCTTCAGCAATAATTAGTAAAGGATGGCCGGTTTGTACGGTCTTTTCTAATAATGGAAGAAGTTCTTTCATGGAAGAAAGTTTCTTTTCATATATCAGGATGTATGGGTTTTCCAACACCACTTCCATCTTATCTGTATTGGTTACAAAGTAAGCAGAAAGGTACCCTCTGTCGAATTGCATACCTTCAACAACTTCAACAGTTGTATCAGTTCCACGCGCTTCTTCAACGGTAATAACACCTTCTTTCTTAACCTTTGCCATTGCTTCAGCAATAAGCTT
>DATHNG010000088.1:0-4791 GCA_035486275.1 Bacteroidia bacterium | reverse complement strand
CCATTTCTGAAATAGATTATTGGTTTTCAGGCGGAGGAGAAATGGGGGAACGTATCCGTAATTTCGATTGGAGCCAAACACCCATTGGCGCTCCGGATCAATGGTCGGAAAGTTTAAAGAACACATTAAGCTTAATGCTCTATAATCGTTTCCCTATGATATTATGGTGGGGTAAGCAATATGTGCAATTTTATAACGATCCATATATTCCAATACCCGGAATGAAACATCCGCTTGCATTAGGGCAAAAAGCTAATGTATGTTGGGAAGAAATATGGAAAGACATAGGACCATTAATAGATGCCCCGTTCAATGGAGGACCATCCACCTGGATGGACGATATATTGCTGAAGGTAAACAGGAAAAATTTTGTGGAAGAAACACATTTTGTTATTGCTTATAGCCCTGTTCCGGACCCTACTGTCCCAAATGGTATTGGTGGCGTATTGGCAACTGTTAACGAAATAACCGGTCAGGTACTAAACGAGCGTGCTATTGAAACGTTAAGCAAGCTGGGCTCTTATACTATAGCCTGTAAAACAAAAGAGGAAGTTTATGAGAAAACAGCGCTTGCTTTAAGTGAAAATCAATATGATTTTCCTTTTTCAATGCTCTACAAAATAAATGATGAGATAACAGAAGCAGAATTAGCTGCTACCGGTAATATTGCTATGGGTTCCGATGCTTCGCCCGGCAAAATAAACCTTGAAACAGCCAAAAATACATGGAATATAAAAGAAGCCATCAGTGCTCAAAAAACACTTGTATTGGGTCAGTTATCATCTCGTTTCGGCTCACTTCCGAAAGGGAATTGGGAAGATTCTCCTGAACAAGCTGTTATTACTCCTGTAACATTACAAGGTAAAGTATCGGTGGTTTTGATCACCGGAATTAACCCTTATCTGAAGATTGATGAAAGGTATAAAAACCTTATTCAGTTACTCAGCAAACAGTTGGAACAAGCTTTGTTTAATGTAAATGTAATACAGGAAGAGCGTAAACGTACAGAAGCGCTTGAAGAGTTGAACCGCGCTAAAACAGTTTTCTTTTCAAACATCAGTCACGAGTTTCGTACGCCACTTACATTAATGCTTGGCCCTTTGGAAGAGTTATTGAACAAGCCGGGTAATAGCCGCAATGATCATGAGAGGGAGATTCTGGAAATAACGCACAGGAATGCAATGAGGTTGCTGAAACTTGTTAACTCTTTACTTGATTTCAGCAGAATTGAGGCGGGCCGGCAAAAAGCAAGTTTTGAATTGGAAGATATTGTATCAATAACAAGGGAGCTTGCCAGTAATTTCACATCAATTATTGAAAAGGCAGGCCTAAAGCTCGAAATTGAGGCTGCTTCATTTATTCAGCCTGTATATATTGATAAAGAAATGTGGGAGAAGATTATCTTCAACCTGCTTTCAAATGCCTTTAAATATACACTGAAAGGAAAAATAACGGTAAGAATATATCCTGAAAATAACCATGCCGTGATAGAAGTTATAGATACAGGTATAGGAATTGCTAAACAGGAACAATCGAAGGTATTTGAGCGCTTTCACCGTACACAGAACAGTATGGGTAGAAGCTTTGAAGGAACAGGCATTGGGCTATCTCTGGTAAAGGAATTAGTTGCCTTGCACGGAGGAGTTATTACCTTGACAAGTAGTGAAGGTAAAGGAAGCGTATTTACAGTGAAGGTACCATTTGGCAGAAATCATTTGAAGGAAGACGCGATCCGGAAAAATAATTTGTTTGATAGTGAATTGGTAAAACAATCATTTATAGAACATGGTAACTCGCTCCTTCTCCAGGAGGCCTCCGATAATATAATCCACAGAGAAGATTTGCCTACGGTTCTTGTAGTGGATGACAATACTGATATGCGTCAATACCTTGTTAAGTTACTTAAAACTAAATACAATGTGGTAACGGCTGTAAATGGCCTTGATGCACTTCATCACGTTCAAAAGAAAAGGCCGGATATTATTATAAGTGATATTATGATGCCAATTAAAGATGGTTTTGAAATGATGAAAGAGTTGCGAGCGCAAGAAAGTTCACGACATATACCCATTATAATTCTTTCGGCACGTGCAGGTGAAGAAGCAACCGTTGAAGGTGTTGATGCCGGGGCAAATGATTACCTCATAAAGCCTTTTAGCGCCAAAGAATTATTGGCAAGGGTGGCTTCTCATATTCAAATGAGAGATGAAAGGAAAAGAGCAAGTGAGGCGATGGGGCTTGAACGGAAACGCTTATATGATTTGTTTATGCAGGCTCCTGCGGCTATAGCAGTTTTAAGAGGGCCAAGTCTGGTTTTTGAGATCGCAAATCCACTTTATCTTGAAATTGCAGGAAAGAAAGAGGATATTCTTGGTAAGCCCATACTCGAAGCAATACCTGAGTTAAAGGGGCAACCTATTGAGAAAATTATTTTTAATGTATTTAAATCCGGCAAAGCATATATAGGGAAGGAAGTATTGGTGAAGTATGTTAAAAACAATACTGGCATTCCGGAAGAGATTTACTTCAATTTTGTGTATCAGCCATTTATTGCTGAAAATGACATGGTTGATGGAGTTATGGTTCATGCTGTCGACGTGACAGACCATGTGAAAAATAAAAAGAAACTAGTATAATTCACCTTTATAAGAGATGTAATTGGCTGGCAGTGCGGAGTTAGTTAACTCCCAAGTGCTTAGGTTTTAATTTCTTTACTACTTTTGCAGTGTTAATTCCTTGACTACAGGCTTGGTGTTAATTAAGATAAAGGATACAATCCGTATTTAAGCCTGGAATGAAAAAAAGTATATCGACCATATCTTTGTAAGTAGAGAAGCATTAATGTTAATTAGTCAGGGAGCTATAATATAAATAGTACTATGGATATATTTTCCGATAATATAAATATCGATAACCTGGATATAGCCAGGAAATTGTTTAAACAAAGTAGAGATGGGTTTATTAAGCTATTCGACAATAGCCCTATTTGCATGAGCATGACTACAACAGATCCACAAAGAAGAGTTTATATAAGAGCTAATAAAAAATTTATAGAAACATTTGGGTTTTCTGAGAAGGAGATCATTGGTAAAACATCAGTCGAGATAGGGATACTTGAACTTGATGAGTCATTAAGAGTAGGTGCTGTTATTAAAGAAAAAGGCAGATGGCAGAACGAGTATATTAAATGCTTAGCCAAAGACAAAACCCCCGTGCACACTATATCTTCAATAGAGCGTATGGAAATGAATGATAATACGTATCTTATATCTTTTTTTATTAATATTTCTGAAATGGTAAAGCAGCATGTTGTTATTGAACAATACGCTCAGCAACTTGAAGTGGCTAATAAAGAACTTGAAGGCTTTTCATATACCGTTGCACATGACCTGAGAGCCCCGCTGCGAGCAATAGATGGATATGCCAAAATTCTTGAAAATGACTACAAATCCTTTCTTGACGATGACGGAAAAAAAATATTAGGAATCGTTAGAGATAATACCCAACGAATGAACAATCTGATCAATGATCTATTGGCATTTGCAAGGGTAGGGAAAGGAGCTTTCAAAGAAGAGCTTATAAGTATGGATAAGCTTATTAATGAGATTATAACTGATATAAAAAGTGTAAATACATATAAGGCAGAAGTAAACGTAGCTCAGTTGCATCCCGTAAAAGGTGACTATGCGCTTATGAAGCAGGTAATGTTCAATCTTTTATCCAATGCACTAAAATATTCATCAAAAAAAGATTCCCCTGTTATTGAAGTCTTATCAGAAGTGAAAGGTGATCAGTTGATATATACTGTGAAAGATAATGGAGACGGCTTTGATATGAGGTATGTTGATAAGCTTTTTGGTGTTTTTCAGCGACTTCATACAGATGATGAATTTGAAGGAACGGGAGTTGGATTAGCTATTGTGCAACGAATTATAGCCAAACATGGTGGCAAAGTAAGCGCTGAAGGTCAATTAGGAAAAGGAGCTGTTTTTCGCGTTATGTTGCCTGCAATTGAAGATTCTGCTGTGTAAAAAATTAATCTTTTCTGATGCACTCTTGAGGTACCAGTCGGGTATAGGTTATTTAGTATTGCCAGGGAACCCTATGCCAGCGCCGAAGAATACTTCAACGGCTTTTATCTTTCCTTGCATGGTGAAGTCGTAAACATCAATATTCCTTACAAGCTTGTTGTCTGTGGTTGTTATCTGAACCAAAAGTACGAGCTCATCACCTTTTTCAAACATTTTTATAAAACTTACCGATTTTGTGAATTTTGATGTTCCCCAGCATTCCTCTTTGAATTTGTCTACAGGTATATGATCATTATCCGGTGCCGGACTGGTGAAGGTAAAACCATCAGCAAGTTGGCTTGCAACGGTATTCCAATCTTTATTTACAAAGCCATTATAATAGGCAGTAACTGCTTTTTCTTTAATTGTATCTTGTGCATAGGCGGCTGAAGTTAGGCCGATCATACAAGTAAGTATAAGCAGTTCTATAAAAATATGTTGTTTCGTTTTCATAATGATATCTGTTTTTATAAATTGGGTGTTTCATTATTACAAATGTAATAAGTTAAGGCTTCGTGCTTCCTGATGTGAAAACAATTGCGCGATGCGTTTTTTTAATGTTTGCAGTACCTCTACTTGTTGTTGGATTATTAACCGTTTTTTTTTATCTGAGCGCTTATTTTGTTTTTATTGTATTGATAAATATGGACAATAAGTGACCTTATTGTTTTTTTTATGTGATTGGACTATTAACATGGTACGTGTATTTGGTTGTGAAATT
>DATHNG010000087.1:0-7552 GCA_035486275.1 Bacteroidia bacterium | reverse complement strand
ATGGGCTGACCTTGGTTACTTTGGTTACGGCGGAAGCTTGATAAACCTTGGTTTAACTGCTAAGTTCTAATTTTACTTAATACTTTTAAAACCCTGGAAAGAGAACTTCTTTTCAGGGTTTTTTTTGTGCCTGCTGACTATGCAGGGCCTATTAAAGAATAAATAGCGGTATCCATAAACCGGCCATTAAAGTAAAAATAGTCCTTAAAATACGCTTCACGCACAAAACCATTCTTTTCAAGCAGTTTTATAGAAGCCGCATTTTCGGGGTAAACATCTGCTTCAAGCGAGTGAAGCTTCATTGTTCCGAAGGCATACTTGATAAGTACAGGCAGCGCTTCCTGCATAATGCCTTTTTTCTGGTATGCCGGGTGCAATTCATAACCTATTTCGGCACGCATGTTTTCAATATTTATGTGCCAAATGCATGAAGTACCTATAAGTCTATTGGTTTCTTTCAGCGCAATGGCCCAGTATCCGCATTCATTATTGGTAATGCCGGTGGTTATTTTGTCAATAAAGGAATAAACCTCTTCAATGGTAGTATACGGATTACGTGCTATGTACTTCGATACACTTTCATCGGCCCTAAGTAATAAAACATCGGCCGCATCTTCTTTTGTCATTTGCCGTAATACAACCCGCTCGGTGGCAAGGTTAGGGAAGGGGTTAAAGTTCAGGTTGATCATATTGGGTCTTGCTTAATATTGTAAATGTACACGAATTAATGTTTTATTTTTGTTTTCAAGTTTATTATATATGAATAGCGAGGTATTGTCGGTAAGAGAGATCAAAAAAGAAGATATTAATAGCCTTGTAGAGTATTGGTTTACAGCAAAGGCCCGGTTTTTACTTGGTATGGGTGTTGATATTACAAAAATGCCTAAACGGGAAGAGTTCAGCGCTATGCTGGAGGCACAATTAAAGCAATCGTATACGGAAAAGCAATCGTATTGCACTATATGGCTGGTTAACGGCAAAGCTATAGGCCATTGTAATGTGAACAGAATTGTTTTTGGTGAAGAGGCTTCTATGCACCTTCATACATGGAATTCCGGTTTCAGGCAAAAAGGATTTGGCGTTGATTTTGTAAAAATGAGCCTTTCGTACTTTTTCGATAACCTGAAACTGAAAAAGGTGTATAGCGAACCGTACGCTTTAAATCCCGGTCCAAATAAAACATTAGAGAAGGTTGGATTTGCCTTTGTAAAAAAATATACCACCATACCGGGTGTAATAAACTTTGAACAAGAGGTGAACAGGTGGGAGCTTAGTTATGAAGAATACAGGAAATTAAACTGACCATCATTTTTGTAACTATATATGTAAGCATGGAAACTAATAAGCACAAAAAAACATTTACAACGCGCCTGTTAAGGGCATTGATAGAAATAGGGTTTATTATATTTCTGTTCTATTCAAATCTGCTTATGGGTGAATATATCCGTAGCAGTAACATAGGTGATAAGAGCCTGTGGTGGGCTATTTGCAATATTATTACTCCGGCAAATTTTACTATAGCAGTTATAACAGGAATAACAGGCCACCTCGTTTTTGAATTTTTGCGCAAGAAATTGTAAGGGTAGAAACTGCTATATTTTCAATACAGTACCATTGTCACCCACAACGTAAGCCGTGTTTGAATTGGTAAAGTATATCGAAAGCAGGTAATAGTTGGTTCCTGTTATCATACCTGACCAGGTAGAGCCTGTGGAATTAGACTGAAGTATTACACCGCCATAACCAACCGCATACGCATTTGTACCATTATAATATACTGAAGAAAGCGCTGTAGATACCCCGCTGGTTACAGGGGCCCATGTTTTTCCTCCATCTGTTGTTCGTAATATGGTTCCGTTATCACCCGTAATAAAACCGTAGCCACTGCTGCTATTTATGCAAATTGAAGTAAGTGCATTGGTTGTACCGCTGGTCACAGGATTCCATGTGCCGCCCGTATTGCTTGTTTGAAGAATAGTGCCGCTTGCACCAAGCACGAAACCGGTTGTGGCATTAAAAAAATGAACTGAAGTAAGGCCTGCTGTAACAAGGGTAGTGGGTGTCCAGGTACTTCCGGCATTGGTAGTTGTAATCATTGTGCCGCTTGAGCCTACCACATACCCTGTTGTAGCTGATGTGAAACAGATAGATGTAAGATTGGCAGTGCTATTGCTTTTTAATGCAGTCCATACGGTGCCGTCAACGGTTTCTAAAATCGTGCCTTTATCTCCCACAGCGTATCCCTGTTTATTATTAATAAAATAAACAGAAGATAAATTAACTGTTACCCCGCTGTTCTGGGCTGTCCACTTCAATCCGGCGTCTATCGTCCGCAAAATAGTGCCATTATATCCTACAGCGTATCCTGTATCGCGAAATGGAAAGTAAACGCATGTTAGCCTCTCTGTCGTTCCGCTTGAATATGTTTTCCAATTGGTAACAGTAATATTCTGTACTGTGCCCTTGCTCGAACCGGTTTTATTCGATGCCCAGAATGTTACAGTGTAAACTCCCTGTGATGAATATGCGTGAGTTACATTGGCCAGTTTTGAGGCAGGGCTTCCGTCACCAAAATCCCAATAATAAAGCGAAGCGCCCTGTGTGCAATTTGCATTAAAAGTAATTACCTGGTTTATTGTGTCATTTACAGAGCTTACCGTATAGCATGCATCAGGCGCCTTATTGCTGCAACCTGCTTCAAAAAATATAAAAGCAGTAAAAATTAAACACAGATGAATAAAGTTGCTTCTCATGTATATATAGTCCTGTATGGCCACCGATAGTGGCTTAATAACAAAGTTAGTAAAAAACGGGTAGGTTTATTCAAATTAAAATGGCTATGTTGAAAACAAATAATGAATACGTATGTTTATGCTGAAAACGAATGCTTTTCTGTTGAATATCAATGGAATATAATACTAACTGTTACCTGTAACGTGTAGATTCAGCAGAAAGACTAAAAATGAGGTTAAATGGTTGCTTTAACGTTAAATATTTAATATTGTACTATTAAATCACTGCCATGAAACGACTTATTCAAATTTTATGTTTGCTGCTAAGTATCAATGCCATCAGCCAACCAGCCAAAATAAATACATCATTCGATGCATTTACTAAACAATACGAGGTCAGTACCGGCGATGTGCGTTTAACATATACCGGTTTTAGTGATGGAAATGCATTTTCGGTAGGGTTCTATTCAATAGGAGACAGTACGTATCTTTTATTCACTGCTTCTATAGAGCACCGTTGCGATATTAATAAAGGAGATAAGTTGTTGTTTCTGCTCGATAATGATTCAGTGGTGAGCGCTTTTTCACCCATTGACCAGAGCGTTGGCAGTGGCACTGCAAACTCTGCATATACAGCCGATAACGTTTATGTAATTAGTGTAAATGCTATTAATGCACTTGTAAAACATCCAATAAAACAAATGCGTATGTATTACAGTAGCGGCTATCAGTATATTGATAATGATGTAAAAGCCAACTACCTGCCCGATTTTATTGCAACTGCAAAAAGTTTCCTTGCATTGTATTACGTACACAAGAATAAAGTATCGCAATAATTGCAGCCAAATCGGTTTTGCACGGTTACAAACTGATTGCTAAGTATAAATACGTATTTCTTCAGACTATTTTGTATGTGAAGCCGATACTTTCATAAAATTGATATAGCTTTGCATGTAAATAATCAAACCCCCAATTGAGTTGATGTAATTGCTTAGTAAGCGTTATATCGGCAGGTGACGAAATAAACTGATGCTATTCAACTCCTTTCGGTTTTTAGTTTTTTTTCACGTAGTCACCATCTGCTATTTCATTATTCCGCATAAGTTCCGTTGGTTGTTCTTGCTTGTTTCAAGTTGTATATTTTATATGGCTTTTATTCCCGTATATATTCTTATATTATTCTTTACCATAGCTATTGACTATGTAGCGGGTATTATGATAGAAAAAGAGCTTGACCCGGGCAGGCGAAAACGGTTTCTGACTATAAGTATTGTTATGAATATTGCGGTACTGTGTGTATTTAAATACTACAATTTTTTTATAGGTGATATGAATGAGGTGATGCAGGCAATGCATCTGAACGTATCGCCAATTCCTCTCTTGGGTATTATTCTGCCACTGGGTTTATCATTCCATACCTTTCAGGCCATGAGCTATACTATTGAGGTATACAGGGGCAACCAGAAAGCCGAAAGACATTTAGGCATATATGCATTGTACGTTATGTTTTATCCTCAGTTGGTGGCAGGGCCAATTGAAAGGCCGCAGAACCTGATCCACCAGTTTCGCGAAAAGCATTATTTCGATTCCGCAAGGGTAAGTTCGGGTCTTAAGCTTATGTTATGGGGCATGTTTAAAAAAGTAATTATAGCCGATAGAATATCGCTGCTTACAACACCTGTATTTGATGCACCACATAATTACCCCTCCATAACTTTATGTATGGCAACCGTATTCTTTTCTTTCCAGATTTTCTGCGATTTTTCGGGTTATACCGACATTGCCATCGGGGCAGCCCGGGTAATGGGTTTCACCCTCATGCGGAATTTCAACTGGCCCTATATATCAACCAGTGTAGTTGAATTCTGGAGGCGATGGCATATTTCACTTTCCACATGGTTTAAAGACTACCTCTATTTTTCATTAGGCGGTAACAGGGTTTCCATTCCACGCTGGTATTTCAATGTGTTTATTGTATTCCTTATAAGTGGCCTGTGGCATGGGGCTAACTTAACCTTTGTGTTGTGGGGCGCCATACATGGTTTGTATTTTGTGTTTGGTAAAATGATCAGTCGCTTTAAGGAAAGAAAGGGCATTGCTATACCCGATGAGAATAAGACAGTGCTGAACAGATCATTTCAAATTATTACAACCTTTTTGCTTGTAACCTTTGTGTGGATATTTTTTAAGGCTAAAACGGTAAAAGATGCATTTTATATTGCCGGAAAAATACCCTTTGTATTCAGTGATGTATGGCATTGCATACGCAGCCATAGCGTAGCCCTTTTTGGTATATGGAATATCCGCGATATTGACCCGAAATACTTACTTATAACTATAGCTCTTATCGGCATGCTGGTTCTGCTGCATTCTTCACGCATACGCAAAGCTATTGTGGCAAGGTTTACCAGTGCGCCTTTCGTATTCAGGTTCCTGGCTTATTTTATATGTACGGCAATTATATGGTACTCGTTTAGTTTCAGGCAACCGGAAACATTCATTTATTTTCAGTTTTAATGGCATGAAAGCATTCTGCATAAAATACCTGTTGTTCCTGGCCTGCTTTGCAGCCATGCTGTATGCTATGCTGACATGTATACACTACAAACGAACAAATTGGATATATGCCCTTACCGATAAATATAAAAGAGCTGAAGAGTTGCCTTCTCCTAAGTTGATATTTGTAGGCGGGTCCAGTTTAGCATTCGGTATTGATTCTAAAACTATCCAGGATAGCCTGCACCTGCCGGTAGTTAATATGGGTATACATGCCGACCTGGGTATTTCATTTCAACTTTCAGAAACCGATATGCTTGCCAGGAAAGGAGATATTGTAGTATGGTCGTTTGAATACTACCCTAACGATGAAGAGGCTATTAATGGAGATGATAATGTGAAGATAATTGCATACGACGCATTGCCCGAAATATACAACTACATTACCTGGTATAAAAAGCTTGAGTTTTTGAAACTGAAGTTTTTCTATTTCCCGCGTATGGGTAGTAAACAGCTACCTTCATGGCTTTCAGTATTCAGGCAGCAGAATGTTATGAGTATCGATACGGCAGTATTCAGTTATAACCGGAAGGCGTTTAACAGCTATGGCGATATAAGGAACCAGTTATGCAGAAAAGATAATGTAAGCGTATTAAATTTCAAGCTGAAGCAAGGCTATACAGAAGAAGCCGCATTAATGAACGAATATGCGGATAAGCTTACTGCAAGAGGAGTTAAGGTGCTTTTTTTCTTCCCATGTATTATGCATACATATTACAGCGGAAATAAACCCGGGTTTGATACTATTCAAAGCGGGTATGAAAAAATGCTGAAAGTTCCTGTTTTAAATAAAATTTCTGAAGTGGTTTACCCGGATAGCATGTTTTATGACCAGATATATCATTTGAATAAATTCGGCAGGAAGGTATATACCCGTTTGATGTTAACCAAGCTGAAAAGTGCATTAAACTAGGGCTTTGCCTGGCCTGTTTTGCATTATGTATGCAGTAGGAGGTTTCTATACGCAATGCACATGCAGGTTGATTATGAGTTGATTTGGAAAAGCCCCTAAATAACAGTATATTTGTAATAGTAAAATTTCTCAAGAGAGGAGTTGTTGAGATGCTAATAAAAGGGTGGTCTAATTAAAAATTATGTGGGAACAAGTTCAATTGAATGTTAGGTATAACTAATATGAGAAAGTGGATATGCGTTTTTATATTATCAGGATTGGGAGTTGTAACTGCCAATGCACAGTGGTTTGAGATAAAACCTTATATTTATAAGTGCACCAATTATAGTAATACTTCATGTTATTCTCAAGGCAGGCCAATTGTTGTTGGTAATGGGGTTATATTATACGGAGATGGTTGGTGTGGTTTAGGGGGTGGACACGATTGTGCTGCAGATCTAATGGAATCAGATAACGATTTATTTACCGCAGGCTCAATAGCAGGTCAGAATAATACTGCCCCTGTACCAATCTATTCTATTGCTTCAAAAAATGATTCTACCATCTTCTGTTACTTTGGTTTTTATTATTTACAAGGCCAATTTACTACCAATAATTTTGCAACGACTAGCAGTGTAAACATAAGTGGATATACAAACGCAGAAGGTTTTTTCCCTTCTTGCTTTTCTACTAATTACATATACGCTGCGCCATGTTTACATAGTAATGATACAATTCTTCTGAATTGTGTTGATATTAAGTCGGCTACTGTTAAATTAGATACGATTAGTAACTATAGAAATTCACTTTATATTGGGTTTACAAGTGATAGTACCGGCTATATAATTTGTTCATATAAAAATGCACCATCAAAAAGTGTTCTTATCAAGACATCCGATTCGGGAAGAGTTTGGATAGATAGTTTTCTTGATTCTGTGAATACTATTACGGGATGTTCATTCCCTTCTATAAGTATTGGCTATATTACTGAAAATAATGGGAATATTTATAAAACTACTAATGGTGGTACTTCATGGCTTAAATTGATTAGCCCAGCTACAGTTTCATTAAACTGCATAAGCTTTAGCAGCGACTCAATGGGATATGTTGCAGGTAACGGAGGTGTACTGTATCAAACAATTAACGGAGGTACAAGTTGGGCAACGGAAACGAGTGGCGACACTTCAGCTATTAATTCACTTTTCACATTCGATACGATTGCATATTTTATTGACAGGAAAGGGAATATTTATAAAAATGTAAAACCAACTGGTATAGAATATATAAGTAATCAGACAAAACTATTTACTACTATTTATCCAAATCCCAATAATGGTGAGTTTACAATTAAGTCTTCAGTAACAGGAGTGAT
>DATHNG010000086.1:0-40039 GCA_035486275.1 Bacteroidia bacterium | reverse complement strand
ATAAGCCTGATTTTACCGAAATGGATGCAGCATTAAAAGCATTGCTTGATGCGCAATTGAAAAATGCAACGGCTACAGGTCATTTGAATCCTAACTGGTTTGCAGCTTTCCAGGGTGCGCTTGACGGTTATATGGGTAAGGTACCCACTGAATTTACATACAACGGTAAAAGCTACACACCAATGTCGTTTGCAAAGTTCTTAGGCATAAACCCTGATGACTATGTTGAGATCACTTCATTTACACACCACCCTTTCCATACCAAGTTTGCACTTGAGGTAGAAGATAATTTTGAGCATGAAGAAGCATACAACGTGCCGCTTGATGAATTTCAGAAAATAACCGACAATGCGCTTATGAACGGCTACACTGTAGAATGGGGTGCTGATGTAAGCGAACCGTATTGCGATTTAAGGCACAGCAGCCTTGCTGTTGTTCCTGACCAGGATATGGGCAGCATGGGTTCATCTGCCAAGGATTCTGTTTTTATGTATCCTGTAGCTCAAAAGAAAATAACCCAGGAAATGCGCCAGGAGGCATTTGATAACCTTGCCACCACCGATGACCATGGTATGCAGATATTAGGTATTGCAAAAGACCAGAACGGTGATGAGTTTTATATTGTAAAAAACTCATGGGGAACTGGTAATTATTGCAAAGGATACGACTATGTATCGCAACCATATTACCTGTACAAAACCACCAGTATTATGGTGAACAAAAACGCCATACCTGCTGATATTAGAAAAGAACTAGGTATAAACTAAATAGGTTTATCATTTAAGCCCTGCATTCTCAATAATTAAGAGGGTGCAGGGTTTAATTTCTAAATGAGTTAACAAAAATTAACGCATAGGTAATTGGCAGAACTGAAATTATATTGTTACTTTGTTCTCTGAAACTCATTTGTTTGTATTTAAAATGAAAAGGTATTCGAAATGGCTTGTTCTTGTTTTGCTCTTCCTTAGCGGGAATGCAGCATTCTCGAATGCATCTGTATCAAATTACCAGGTACCCGATACTTCAGTTTCGTTTAACAGCTGTTATTCTGTATCGCAAAACACACCTGCCGATTTTCCTTCGCATGGATATGCAATGCTTATACTCAGGTATAATGATGACAGCAAGGGTAAAATATTTTCTCTTCTGCTTTCTAACCCCGGTGCTCCATGTATTGCAAAACTAAAGCCGGTTTTCGATAACAGTAAAACCTGTTCAACATATTCTTTATACTTCCCTGAAAAGAAGCTTCGCTACGAGGCATTTCTCTATTCTTTACCCCTCCGTTCCCCGCCGGCTATTTGCTAAGGGAAATAAGCGCTTTATTTATTCTGTTTTTGTAAGGTGCTTGCCCACTCAATTCCTGTTAATTCTTTCGCATAGCGAGAATTAATAGTCCCAGTTTTTATCGTACTCTTAAATTGATACATTATGAAATACATAATTTGTATAGTTGCATTGCTGGCATTAGCAGCATGTAATGATTCGCAGCAACAGCAGAGGTTAAAAGCAATAGTTGCGCAGGATTCCGCAATGGCAGCACAAAGCCAGAGAAAAGACTCCGCCATAACTTCTTATATAACCGCCTTGAACCAGATACAGGACAACCTCGATAGTATTAAGTCGAAGGAACACCTGGTATCTGTGAAAACAGCCGGAGGTGAACCCTTAGGCTCAAATACGGTGGCCGAAATAAGGTCGCTTGATAAGCTGATAATAAGGAACAACAGAGAAATATACCGGTTGGAATCAAGGCTAAAGAAATCGGATAGTAAAAACGCATCGCTTGAAAAAATGGTTGCTCATTTAACCAAAGAGCTGGCTGAAAAAGATGCAGAAATAGCCTCATTACAGGCAAAACTGGCTGAGGCAGATAATTCATTAACGGTTCTTACCCGCCAGTTTAACGATAGCGTAGCTGTTATAAACAGGCAGCGGTCTGAAATAAATGCCATGCGTAGTGAGGTAAATACTGTTTTCTATGCCATTGGCACTGTAAAAGAATTAAAGAACAAAGGCCTTATAGATAAAAAAGGCGGGTTACTGGGTATTGGTCGCACTGCTGAGCTTAACCCCGATGTAAGTATATCAAGTTTTACAAAGGCGAATATGACAACGCTTCACTCACTGCCCTTAAATGGAAAGTTTATGAAAGTTATAACTGATCACCCTGAGAGCTCATATAAAATAAGCGGAATAGGTAATGCTGACTCATTGGTTATAACAGATGCTGAATCGTTCTGGAGCAAAGGCAAATACTTAATCATATCTATAAAATAATGAAAGAAGCACGGGCACTTGCTTTGATTGATGAACTGCTTTACTAAGGATTAAGGTTGGTTTGTCTTCAATCATACCACTCAGGCAAGTGTCTTTTTTTTTACAAGTAATAATTAACAAACAACAATAAACCCAACACAATGAAAATTCAACACATCTACCCCCTTTCTGCTCTATGCATTAGTGGTATTTTAATTGCAGGTTGTAATGGCATGTCGAAAATGATAAAGGACGCGTCGAAGATCACCTATACTGTAAAACCGAATCCCTTGCAGGATAACGGAGACAGCGTTGCCATTAATATAACGGCAAACTATCCGGCAAAATATTTCAATAAAAAGGCTATTGTAACTGTTACACCCACATTAAAGCTGGCCGATGGCACAATACAGACATTGAAACCCGTTACACTGGTGGGCGAAAAGGCTTCACAAGCAGGGCAAAAAATAAACTACGACCAGGGTGGCAATGTTAACTATAATGATAAGGTAGTCTACACGCCGAACATGAAAACCGATGAGCTGGATATCAATGCAACGATTGAGAATAATAAGAAAACATTGCCTGCCATTAAAATAGCCGACGGAACTATTGTAACTGCTTTGCTGGTGCAGAAGGATGCCCGTCCAATATTGGGTAAGGACAATTTTACAAAGACAACACCGGAAAAAGATACAACACATATTTTCTATACCATAAGCAATGCAACTGTTCGCTCCATGGAACTGAGCAGTAAAGAAATGAAAGCCTTTAAAGCATTTGTTGAAAAAGGTGTGAAAGACGAGTACACGTTTAAGAATATAGAAGTGTCGGCATACGCATCGCCCGACGGAGAAACCCAGTTTAACACACACCTTGCCGATGACCGGGCAAAGTCTGCTGTGGTTGCCATTAAAGAAGTGTTCAAAAGCATGAACAGCAAAAAAATGAATACCAAATTCGGCGCCGAAAAAGATTTTTATACAATAGATAAAACAGGTATGGACTGGGATGGGTTTCAATCATTGGTGAAGGCATCTAAAATAAAAGACAAGGATTTGATATTGCGTGTCCTTTCCATGTATACTGACCATGATCAACGCATGAAAGAGATAAAGAACATGTCGGCAACCTATACTGAACTGGCCGATGATATTTTGCCAAAACTGAGAAGGTCGGTAATACAATTGAATGCTGAGAGAAAGAGCAGAACAGATGAACAGATAAAGCAATTGGTTACTTCGCACCCTGATAGCTTGTCGGTAGAGGAAATACTTTATGCAGCGACACTAACGAACGACATAGCTCAGAAACTTACCATTTATAAAACAGCTGAAAAGCAATTTCCTAACGATTGGAGAGGATTTAATAACAGCGGGTATGAGGAGTTAATGCAGAACGAAACAGGAGCAGCTAAAGCCGATATTGATAATGCTGCACGTTTATCACCATCTAACTCAATTATTGAAAACAATGAAGGTGCTATAGCGCTTATGAATAATGATATAACTACTGCACTGGCCGATTTCAAAAAGGCATCGTCCGCAGGGCCTGAAGTGGGGTATAATATCGGTCTTATTGATATAAAACAAGGCAATTATTCTGATGCCGTTGCTAATATGAGCAATATCAATTCCTTTAACACGGCACTTGCTATGTTACTTAATAATGACCCGCACGGCGCTGAAACAGCAATTGATGCATCGGGTAACAGAAGCGGAATTGCCTATTATCTTAAAGCAATTATTGCAGCCAGCGAAAATAATAAAGCCGATGTGATGAGTAACCTGCAGCAAGCTGTAGGGCAGGACGCATCACTAAAAAAAATGGCAGCTTCTGATTGTGAGTTTATCAAGTTTAAAACTGATAACGATTTTAAGTCATTAGTTGGTAATGCAATGTAAAACCTATAGCCATGCCAATGCATGTTTATTATTGCGCTGAGTGCGCAAGTGTGGAATATAAAGTTGTTTCACCCGCAAAACAAGGTTGTGCTAAAGCTCCGTTTCACAGATGGATAAATCTGGGGCTGGAAGGTGGTATAAGATATAGATGCAGTATGTGTAAAAAAGAGGTGAATACCCTGAAAAAACCTGTAAGCTATGGCTGCAAAGAGGATATTTTTCATTGTTGGGAGGAAGGGGTAGTTGTGTAATAGCAAGGTGTTTTTGTATATTTGTGGAAGATAACGCCACACTATGAAGAATATCCTTGTTATTGCACTCACCCTTATTGTAGTTAATTGCTTTTCTCAGGCAAGGGAGCAAAGTGTTGTATCAAAAGCACCAGCATCTAACTGGCTTTCGAATAGTCCAGGTGGTGAACTCAGAAAGGCCGGTACATATTATTTTATTGGCCTTGGTTTAATGGTGGGAGGTTCTATACTTGTTAGCGTGGGTAGTACTGAGCAACAAGCTGTGAATCCTACAGGGAATGGTAAAAACACTTCAGGTGAGGGTTCTATTGCAGTTGGATCTATAGCAATTATAACAGGTGGCGTATATGGTGTATTAGCATGGGTACACATTATACGTGCCGGCCGGCTTATGGATGCCTATAAAAAAGTTTCTTTTGGTCCAACCCGGAACGGGATTGGCCTTGCCTATAACTTTTAAAAGCAAGCTTTATTTCTTAGCAGGAGGAATAACAGAAGCTGTTTCCATCTTCTTCATATCAACACCGCACATGCTGCATTTGCCTGGTTTGGCTTGGGTCATGTAGCAATCAGGGCAGTAGTAGTCGCCAACTTTTACAAAGCCAACTTTGTCTTTACTGCACTCGCCAGCCTTTGCTGATGTTGCGCCACAAACAGGGCAACGATACGATGCAGAAGCAGTTGTTTTTGCAGTAGCCGGTTTAGCAGCGGTTTTTGTTGTTTTATCTTGTGCAAATGATGTTAAGCTAAGTAAGCTTAGTGATAGGGCTGCGAAGAATGTTTTCATGATATGTATTTTATGTTTGTTGTTAAAATTATTTACCTAAAAGGCTTTCCAGTTTTGCATCTACGGCAGGTACTTCAAGGCCTTTAGCTACAATATTACCATCAGCGCCTACAATTACACTGAAAGGAATTCCGTCGAAGCCATATAGGCGTACTACTTTAGAATCCCAGTATTTCAGATCACTTACGTTGGTCCAGGTGAGTCCGAATTGCTTAATACCGGCCAGCCAATGATCTTTGTCTTTATCCAACGACACACTGAGCATAGCAAAGTTCTTGTCTTTGTACTTGTTGTATATGGCCACAATGCCCGGTAATGAAGCACGGCAAGGTCCGCACCAAGAAGCCCAAAAATCAATAAGTACCACTTTACCTTTAAGGCTGGAAAGCGAAAAATCCTTGCCATCTGTATCCGGTAATGTAAAATCAGGTGCGGGAGAACCTACAGCAACTCTTTTCAGGTTTACAACATCGGTATGGAACATAGTTACATATTGCGAAGTAGGGTATGCCTTTGTCAATGCATCATCTAAGGTAGTGTAGCATGAAGTGTATTCTTCATAAGGCAGTTGCTGTATAGCAGCAAGGCAGGCAAATGACGAAGGGTTATCTTTTATAAACTTGGCTATGTAAGCCTTCTGGTCTGCCATAATAGCATCATACGGTTTTTCAAATACATGGCTTAGTGAATCCATTTTAGCTGTGTCATTGCCGTATGTACCCAATAAAGCCTGGTATAGTTTCTTTATGGAGTCCATTTGATACGCTGCCTTTTTCATATTTGTATTCATCTGGCTGAAAAGCTTTGAGTCAGCCGAACCATTTACCGCATAAGTATCACCAAGCATTTGGGCATTACCGGTAACGGTTACCTGTTCGGTTGAATCAAGTATAAGGGTAGCATAACTTGCATCGGTTATACGCAGCGTGTAAAAACCCTTGTACATACCTTTGGTATGGAAACTGAATTTTCCTTCTTTATCCAGTTTGGTAGAATCAATATGGTTTGTTCCTTTTGGGGTAAGCCTGTCAAGGTATATATTCACACCATCACTGGCATTGGTAAGCGTACCGCTTAATTCAAATGTTCCTGCCTTTTTTTCATTACATGCTACAAGCAGCAATGCTACGGCTGAAAGAAAGGCGATGTGTTTTAATTTCATTGTGTGTGCTTTATTGTTTATCAAGTGCAGTTTTTACTAATTGATTAGCCATTTTTGGATCGGCCTTACCCTTCGATAATTTCATTACCTCGCCCATAAATAGGCCTAAGAGGCTGCTTTTGCCATTCTTGTATTCAATAACTTTTTCAGGATACTTTGCAATTGCCTCTGCTATAAATTGTTCCAGTACACTGCTATCGCTTTCCTGCATAAGGTTGTTCTCTTCAGCAATTTGCGCAGCAGTCCTGGCAGGGTTCTTTACCATTTCAGGGAATATGCGTTGCGATGCCATGGTGTAACTTACCTTACCGCTTTCTATAAGCGAAATGATCTCTGCAATTTTATTGGCAGGTAAGGGAAACTTATCAATGGTAACAGCATTTTCATTCAGGTACGATTTTACATCGCCCATCATCCAATTCGCAGCTGCCTTGTAATTGTTCGTGCTGCTTGTCAGTTTCTCAAAGTACAGTGCAAACTCTTTATTATCTATTATAACCGATGCATCGTAATTGCTCAGGTTGAACAGTGTTGTATATTTTTCCAGCAATTCATCCGGCAGCGGTGGCAAAGTAAGCCTTACACGCTCCACATCTTTCTCGGTAACTATAACGGGTGCAAGGTCGGGTTCCGGGAAATAACGGTAGTCGTCCGACGATTCTTTGCTACGCATGGTAGCAGTTGTACCTGTTGCTGCATCAAAATTCCTTGTCTCCTGGTAAAGTGTTCCTCCACTTTCCAATACACCAATCTGCCTTTCTATTTCATGATTAATAGCGGTATGCACATTACGTATCGAGTTCATGTTCTTTACCTCAACCTTTTTACCGAATTGTTTGGCGCCTTTCAGCCTCACCGATATATTGGCATCGCAACGCATACTGCCTTCCTCCATATTACCATCGCATATTTCAAGGTAGCGTACCAGCCGGCGCAGTTCGGTTACAAATTGGTAAGCCTCGTCGGCATTGGCAATAACAGGCTCGGTAACCATTTCAAGCAATGGCACACCTGCACGGTTAAGGTCAATAAGGGTATCGTAAGGGTCCTGATCGTGTATGCTCTTACCTGTATCTTCCTCCATGTGTATGCGGGTAAGTTCCACCTGCTTTTTACCGTTAGGGGTATTTATGGTAATAAAGCCACCTGTGCAGATAGGGGTAAGGTGCTGTGTTATCTGGTAGCCTTTTGGCAGATCTGCGTAGAAATAGTTTTTACGGGCATACTGGTTTTCGCGGGTAATTTTGCATTTGCACGCAGTGCCCAGCAAAATGGCGTACTCAATTACTTTTTCGTTCACCTTAGGCAATGTGCCCGGGTGCCCCAAGGATATTGGACTTACCTGTGAATTTGGCAATGCGCCATACTCTGTTGAATCGCCGCAATAGGCTTTGCTTTTAGTCAACAACTGAATGTGAACTTCAAGCCCTATTATAGGTTCGTATTTATCGAAAATCTCTTTCTCCATATTGAGGCGTGAAATTACATAATTATACGCAATAAACTATAGGGCGGATTTGGGCAATAGTGTAGTCTTAACTAATTTTAACAAGGGTAGTTTACCTCACCCTTCCCCTCTCCTTGCCAAGGAGAGGGTGAGCAGATGAAAGAGTCTCTGTGCTGATATGCTCTTTCTGCACATAAAAGAAATGAGTAGGAAAAAGAGATGATCTTAGGAATTCCCTCTCCTATTTCAAGGAGAGGGACACAGGGTGAGGTCACAAGGCAACAAATGCCGCCCCATATCAGCATCACTTTTAACCCATTTTAACACTACAGAATAAGAACTAAGCCAAATTTGCCTAACTTTGTGGCATGAATCGGTTAATTAAGATAGTATTACTGGTAGTGTCTTTCTTAATGGCGAATAATAGTTTTGCCAGGCAAGCCATTCATCTCAATTCCACTCACAGTTCAATTGTAACATCTCCGGCGGCGAATTTAGTGAGCGAAAAATGCCCTATACCTCCTGCTACAAGTTTGCCTGCTTACAGGTTCCGCCATGGTATTGACAGGGGTAATGTTACTGTCTCTAAACCTATTGAAGTTTTAGTTTTTGTTGCCCCGACTATTGATGTACCTAAGAACATAATTGTTTCTTCAGATTATTTCTTTTCGCATACCAGTTTATTACCACCACCGCCCGATTTTCTCGGCTGTTTTTCTCTCCGTTCCCCTCCGTTTAGCTGCTAAGTAGAAGAAATCCTTTTCTTCTCATTTGCCTGTGATCAGTATTTACAGGCCATTGCAGTGTATTCATTCAATTTACAAATCAATTGGTATGTTTTTTACAAAACACCGTTCGGGAATTTTAGCAAGCGCCTTAGTATTAAGTATCTGTACAGGTAGTTTTGCTCAAACCAAAGTAGGCTTAAAACAGGCAATAGACTCGGCAATTAACAATTACCCTGAGCTACGTGCAAAGCAGTTAGAAACAAAAAGCGCTGATGCAGCAGTGCGTGATGCTAAAGATGAAAGATTACCATCGCTTACCGTAAGCGACCAGGTTGATATAGGTACGGCTAACAGTCTTACCGGTTCGTATTTCCCTATGGGAATAATTCCATCTACATCAGGCGGAATAAGTGCTGAAAATAATTCAACTCCGTTTTCAGGCAATATTGGTGTAGCCTACCTGCAAGATGAGCTTTACAACTTCGGGCTGAACCATGCACGTATTGCATCTGCTCAGTCTTTTGCCAACATTACTAAGGCCGATTATAATGCCACTGCGTATTCATTGCAGTATCAAATTGCACAGTTGTTCTTCGATATGCTTAAGTACAGGTTACTGACCAGCATTCAGCAAAAGAACATTGAACGCTACAATGTTTTATATAACTACATTAAAGCATATACCGGCAGCGGAATTAAAGCGGGTGTAGATTCATCTGTAGCAAATGCGGAGGTATCTAAAGCTAAAATTCAATACATACAAACACAGGAGATATACAGTAAACTAAAGTCTGAGTTTATTTATTATACCGGAATAAAGAATAAGGATTTTGAAATTGATACCACAGTATATCATTTACCGAATGCATTACTAGATCAACTGCAATTAAACGTTTCTGCCGATTCTGTAAGTGTAAGTAACCCCATACTACTCTTTTATAACAGCCAATGGCAATATGCTATGTCGCAGGAGAAGTTAATTAAAAAGAGTTACCTGCCTAAACTTTATTTAGTAGGTAGCGGTTGGGTGCGTGGCTCCAGCATTTCTCCCACAGATGGCTACCAGGACCTTTCAACCGGCATAGACTATAGCCGCTACAATTACATGGGGGGATTGGCATTAACATACGATCTCTTCGATATTGTTCACCGGAGAGATAAAGTCGCAACGCAATACTTTCACGCCGAAGCTATAAATGAAGAGTTGAACCAGCAAAAACTGGTACTGCAGAATCAGTTGCAGCAGGCCGACATTGCCATTCAATCGGTATTAGACAGGGAAAGAGAAATTCCGATTCAGCTCAAGGCAGCCCGGGAAGCATTCTCTCAAAAGTCGGCACAGTACAATGCGGGCATTGCCAACATTGCAGAACTGACCGATGCATCGTACTTGCTTTACCGCGCTGAAACCGATGCGGTAGAAATACAGTCGGACTTGCTGAATACCTTATTACAGAAGGCTGCTGCTAATAATACATTAAACACATTTCTAAGTAATTTCTAAAAATAAAATTATGGTAGACTTTGCACTTAAACGGCCCATTACTGTAATAGTAATATTCCTCGGAATATTATTATTCTCTGTCATGGCCATTTTCACTATTCCTGTAGATATTTTTCCGAAACTGAACTCACCAACAATTTACGTTATTGAGCCATACGGAGGAATGTCGCCACAACAGATGGAAGGATTTTTTGCAACCCGTTTGCAAGACCAGTTCTTATATATTAATGGAATAAAGAACATTGAGAGTAAGAACATACAAGGCTTGACGATGCTCAAACTTACTTTTTATGAAAGCACCGATATGGCTGAAGTATCAGCACAGGTGGCGTTGCAGGTAAGCAGGGCTATGAACTTTTTTCCGCCGGGCGCAGTACCTCCGCAGGTAATTCGTTTCGATGCTTCTTCATTGCCGGTGGGCGATCTGGTTTTCAGCAGTAAAACCCGTTCACTTAAGGATGTATATGATCTGGCCTTAACACGCATACGGCCTTTGTTTGCATCTGTACCGGGCTTATCAGCACCTCCGCCCATGGGTGCCAATGCGCGCACCTTATTAATGAATATTGACCCGGAAAAACTGCGTAGCTATAACATTACACCCGATGAGGTAGTGCAGGCGGTTGTAAAGAACAATGTAATTACTCCTTCAGGCAATGTGCGTATAGGCAACACAATGTACCTCGTTACAAATAATTCCTTAGAAGAAAAGGTAAAGGAGTTTGAAGGAATACCCATAGTTACTAACGGTACATCTACTATTTTTCTGAGCGATGTGGCAACCGTATCGGATGCAGCAGACGTTACAGTAGGCTACGCACTGGTAAATGGCAAGCGTTCGGTATACATACCGGTAGTAAAAACAGCCGATGCCTCAACCATGGATGTTGTGAATGGTTTGAAAAGCAAGCTGCCTGAGATGAGAGACCTTTTGCCAGGTGATGTAAATGTTTCCTATGAGTTCGACCAATCGGTATTTGTAATAAATGCGGTAAAAAGTTTGGTGACTGAAGGCGCCTTGGGCGCATTGCTTACAGGGCTTATGGTGCTTTTGTTTTTACGTGACTGGCGCAGTAGTTTAATTGTAATTATTACTATTCCGGTTTCCGTTATCAGTGCAGTAATGTTTTTGAAACTGGCCGGGCAAACTATAAACCTTATGACCTTAAGCGGCCTGTCTTTAGCTATAGGCGTTTTAGTCGACCAGGCCACAGTAACAATTGAAAACATACACCAGCACCTGGAAATGGGCAAGAACAAAAAACTTGCCATTTACGATGCATGTAAAGAAATATCATTCCCTTTATTATTGATACTGCTTTGTATTCTTGCCGTGTTTGCTCCTTCGTTTGTTATGAGCGGAGTACCAAAGGCAATGTTCCTGCCTCTTTCGTTATCTATTGGTTTTGCCATGATCATTTCTTTTTTTGCGGCACAAATGCTCGTTCCCGTATTATCTAACTGGATTTTGAAAATAGAGAGATATGCCTATAAACACGGACAAAAACATGCACATGCAGGGCTCGCGTTTGATGCGCTTGAAATAGGGGAGGTAGGCAGCCATTTTGAGGCAGAAAAAGACCACCCTGAAGAAAATGATTTGTTCGAGAAGGTTAAAATGGGCTTTTTGAAACGATTGGAAAAACTTATGCCTAAGAGAAAGTTGTGGGTAATAGCTTATTTTACAGCAACATTGATTGCTGTAGGTGTTTGTTTCAGTTTTATTGGTAAAGACATGTTGCCGAAAGTTAACTCAGGCCAGTTTCAGTTACGGATACGGGAACCTGACGGTACCCGGCTGGAGCGAACAGAAGAGGCAGTGCATAAAGTATTGGCCATTATTGATTCAACGGTAAATAATCACGTTGCCATCAGTTCAGCCTATGTGGGCTTAATACCCAGCAGTTTTGGAACAAGCAATTTATATGTCTTTAACAGTGGTACACAGGAAGCCGTAATTCAGGTTGGGCTTGATGAAGATTATAAAACCAACCTTGATGAGCTGAAAGAAAAGCTAAGGAATAATATTCACAATTCATTGCCTGATGTGAGAATAAGCTTTGAGCCGATAGAGCTTACTGAAAAAATTATGAGTGGTGGTGCATCTACACCTATTGAAATAAGAGTTGCCGGAAAGAACATGGATGATATTGAAAACTATTCAGGTAAGCTTCTGCAGAAACTAAAGGCTATTCCATACCTGCGTGATGTGCAGGTTCAGCAACCCCTGAAATTTCCTGTTATCCGCATTAACCTCGACAGGTTAAAGATCGCTCAAATGGGTTTAAGCCTGCCTGATGTGGCGCAGTCGGTTACAGACGCTACGTCGTCGAGCCGTTTTACGTATAAAAACCTTTGGTTAGACGAGAACAATTCATACACCTACCAGACACAAATAGAAGTGCCGGAATATATGATGAATGATATGAGCCAGGTACAATCTATTCCGCTGATAAAAGGCATGAATCGCCCCTTTCTTGGCGACGTTGCCACTTTTTCTATTGACTCAGTTCCCGGCGAGTATGATCGTTCCGGTCCAAGGCGTTTTGTTACGGTAAGCGCCAACATTAATAAAAAAGATTTAGGAAGTGCAACCGATGCGGTGCAGAGATCAATTGCTGAAATAGGCGAGTTACCAAAAGGTTTGCAAATGCAGGTAAAAGGAATGTCAAGTTTATTGCTGGAAACTTTTTCAAGCCTGCAAACGGGATTATTGACCGCGCTTATTGTTATTCTGTTATTGCTGGCGGCCAACTATCAATCGTTCAAACTTTCGCTTATTGTATTATCAACAACACCGGCAGTTTTGCTTGGTGCATTGTTGTTTCTGTTAGCAACAGGTTCAACATTAAACCTGCAATCGTATATGGGGATTATTATGGCCATTGGGGTTTCGGTAGCCAACTCAATTCTTATAGTTACCAATGCAGAAAACCTGCGGCCTAAATATAAAAGCGCTATCGAAGCTGCTAAAGTAAGTGCATCGGTGCGTTTGCGGCCCATACTAATGACAAGTCTGGCAATGATTGCAGGTATGATTCCCATGGCGGCAGGTTTCGGTGAAGCAGGCGATCAAACTGCACCGCTTGGAAGAGCGGTGATCGGCGGGTTGGCTGCATCTACCCTGGCTGCTTTATTTATTGTGCCGTTGGTGTATTCAGTTACTCAGCAAAAAGCTTCTTTCGATGACCCTTCTTTATTACCTGAAAAACAATAATTCAAATACTCTGAATCATGAAGAAAATATTAAATATAGCCGCACCTGTAGTTTTGTTCTCACTGCTTCTTACTTCTTGCTCAAGAAAGGATAGCAATGCAACCGAAAAGAAACCCGTTGCCGATAACTATCCTGTATTTCATGTAGTAATGGCAGCATTGCCTACCACATTGCGTTTGCCTGCGCAGCTTAACCCGTTTTTTGAAGTCAGCATTTACCCCAGGGTAACAGGCTATATAAAAACGCTTCCGGTTGATATTGGAAGTGTAGTAAAAGAAGGGCAATTATTAATGGAAATGGAAGCGCCGGATGTGGAGCAAAATAGTTTATCGGCACAGGAAAGGTATATAAAAGTGCAGGCAACTTACAGGGCTAGTAAGGATAATTATGCCAGGTTGCTTAACACCGCCAAAACAGCAGGTGCTGTTTCACCTAACGATTTGCAGTTAGCTCAATCGCAAATGCAATCGGACAGCGCACTTTGCAACAGCGAAAAAGCAAACTGGATGGCAATGGAGTCGATGAAGGATTATTTAACTGTACGCGCTCCTTTTGACGGAACTATTACGCAGCGAAATGTCCATCCCGGTGCGTTGGTTACAGCCGCCAACGGTGGCAAAGCAGAGATGGAGCCATTGCTTGAATTGCAGCAGATATCGAAATTGCGTTTACAGGTAAAAGTGCCTGAAACATTTGCAACACAGCTGCAGGATAACCAGGATGTTTCATTTGTTGTAGATGCCTTACCCGGAAAAACATTTACAGGAAAGATCAGCCGCCAGGCAAATTCGCTGGATGATAAATACAGGAGCGAAACATTTGAAATAGATGTGATCAATTCAGATAATGTGCTTATGCCGGGTATGTATGCAGAGGTTTTGTTGCCATTACAGGGCCATTCAAATGCATGTATTGTTCCTCAATCGGCCGTAGTTACTTCTACTGAACGGAAGTATGTGATAAAAGTTGAGGACAATAAAGCTGTATTGGTAAATGTTACAACCGGCAATGAAGATAAGGGAATGATAGAAATATTCGGAGATGTAAAATCAGGAGATTCTGTTATTGAAAAAGCGAATGATGAGATCAAACAGGGACAGGTAGTTAATTAGTAGACCTTACCCCGGCTCTAATTCCATTTGCCCCTACAAGCTTCCCAAGCGGGGAGGCTAAAAACATTACCTCACCCAAAGTGAAAATTTACATTGTATTTTATTGTTATTATCAATGAGGGGTAAGGGTAGTTGAAAACCTGAATGCTTTTCTGTTTTATAAGTGGAATAATGAGCTTAAATTTGTAATTGATATGGAAAATCATTCAATAGACTTTAAAACATTATTTAAAAAGTCTATAGGTGTTCTTATTTTTAACCTGTTATTTGCAATTTCTTTATTACTTGCATTTGAATTGGGGCCAAAAGGACCGTGCAATGGTGGTTTAGCAGCCTTGGAGGTTTTGTTTGTAGCCGTTCCAATTAGTGTAATAATTCTGCTTTACTATATTGTTACAGGTATTTCTGAGCATAAAAAAGTCAATTTATACGTAGGGCTAATACACTTATTTATATGTATAGCATTCTTTTTTCTTTCGTTTATTGTATAAAACTTTTTTCTATTAAATAAGTTAAAACGACCAGAAAATATAAAAGTCGGTTTACAAAATGCTGAAAAATTTGCCGGTATATTTATTGATTATCAGTGTATTGACGGGTAACAAATTGAAAAAGTGTAAACCGTACTCCTACGAAGAATGTTAGATTTTAAATGTTAAATGCTTAATGAAAAGGAGGGGTTTCTGTTTTTGGAGGGGTAGAAACCCTCAATTAATTGAAAGTCAATTTTTTACACATCAAAACAGGCCTGAAAACAGAAACACCCTGAAACACCCCTTATTTAATTAGGAATTAAGAACGGCGAAGCCTCGTAAATTCAAATAAAGAATAATTATGTTATGAACAATTACGAATTAAGTAACTTCTACAGCAATGACGAACGGGCGGAGTTTGCGTTAGGGATAGTAATGGAAAGCCCGGAGGAGGCACGACGAGGACTTGGAATGTATAGCCCGACCCGTAGGGGAACGCCCAAATGCAATTAAGAATTAGTAATTAAAAATTAAGAATTATGCAAGCTCAGGCTGACCAGTTACTGAACCTTAACGCCACTCATGGTCTTTACATCAACCTTTGAGTGTTCAATGGCGCTCTTCCTGATCATAAGCTTTGCACCTTCGCCATTGGGTTGTATGTAGTAAATATCGTTGTCGTATTTTACCTTACCAATTTTGCCCATGTCCTGTTGTATCCATTCGTTGGCAAAAAGTCTGTAGGTTTCACCTGGGCTGGCAACTGCAGTTACACCAAATGTCAGGGTTTTACCATCGCCCATTTCAAAACTAATTTCTAATGAGTTTTTATTAACCTTGGTACAAACGCCCGGGGTGTTCTTCTTAAGCATTATAATATGTACATATTTTCCGCCTTCAAATTTAATAACGCCAGAACTTACCTTGGTGTTGGCAGATGATACTTCTTTTCTCAGTTCCACATCGCGGTCAACATAAAACTGAAGTTTGGTAAGGGGTATCGAGTCGGCTTCAACTGTATGCCTTGTATCGGTTGTGAAATAATAGTATGGTGTGCAAGATGATAAGCCAATTATAAAAGCAACTGCTGACACTTGCAGGATAGTTTTTACTGTACGGCTGTTTCCTGTGTTTTTCATTGGGGATAGATTTAATGACGTAAAGATAACACCAAAAGATGAAGAGAGAATGAAGAGAAAATAAATAAAACAGATGATGGTGTATGGGGCCTTAAAATATCATATAACTAAATGACAACAGTCATATAAGGGGCGCTATGGTTTAAGCTAACTTTATACAGGCAAATTATAAGTTAATAGCAAGGATATTAAAGGGATAAATGCAAAAATGCAGCCATAGCCCTGAGAATAAGACTCATGCGCCATTTAAGTGTAAAAGTAAAGCAGGGCTATTCTTTTTGCTGAATGAACCGGCTATAAACTGCTATACCTTCGTCGGAAATACCATATAGGTACCAGCAAAGTGCAGGGCGGTTACATGTTAACTTTCGACCTTAGCTTTGTCTTTAACGTTTAAATGGCACATGAGGGCAATATTCCGCAACAGTAAATAAAACGTGACCTGTTAAGCACTAGCGCTTTTCAGAGTCGTGTTTTACACCATTTGCTTTTTGCCTGAAGCTGGTTTTGAGGTCATCAATCATATCTTTAGCAGCATCTTCCAGTTCTTCTGCTTTGCTGCGTAAAGTATCAGCTTCTTCTTTTATTTTTTCAGTAAGGTCATCTGCAAGGTCTCTTG
Organism: Bacteroidia bacterium; assembly: GCA_035486275.1. Classification (GTDB taxonomy): domain Bacteria; phylum Bacteroidota; class Bacteroidia; order JABEUT01; family JABEUT01; genus JABEUT01. Next base: position 23,437 of record DATHNG010000086.1, on the reverse strand, counting down.
CACCTGTTGCAAGTTTCCTGCGTGTTCTGCTTCCTTTATCAGGGGCAAACAAAACACCCAATGCTGCCCCTGCAAGGGCTCCTATAAATAATGCGCCAATTACCTTACCTGTGCTACCTGAAGTTTCCATAGTTATTAAGATTTAAATTATTAAAGATTAATTGAAAAACTGAAGTAAAAGTAAGTACGCTGGCTGCCTGTGAAACAAGTTTTTCGGCAAGCAAGGTGTTTTACTAGCTATAATACCTGATAAGTATTGTGAATATGCAACAATCTATGAATCAATTGTTTGGCGAAAGGCACTTTTATGTGATAAGCATGAGTTATTAACAAAGCCCAGCTATTAATACCAAATAACACCAGTTTATTTATTTTTGCGCCCTAATATATACCGATATGAAGTTCAGAGCTTTACTTTTCATTTTATTAAGTATTTCAGCATTTAAAATTGATGCACAGAATACACCTGTTACTAAAAAAGCCGCTGTAGCTTTAATTAAGCAGGGAAAGATAAAAGAAGCTGAAGAGCTTTTTGCAAAAGCAATAGAACAAAAGCCTGATTCGGCATGGCCTTATGTAGGCAGGGGTAATGTTGAGCTGCAATTAAAAGATTCGAACAAGGCGCTGGATGACTTTAACAAAGCTATTGACCTCGATAAAAATTATGCATCGGCATACAGCGGCAGGGGGCAAATAGAATTCTCAAGAAAGAATAATACTGATGCACTGAAAGATTTTGAATTAGCAATACAATTGAAACCTGAAGAAGACCCTGAGGCATATGCATACAGAGGTATGATAAAAGACCAGCAAAAGGATACTGCCGCTGCATTAGTTGATTTTAATAAAGCTATTGATATGAGGCCGAACCTTGCAGCCGCATTTTGTGGAAGAGGTATGTTGAAGTACGAAAAGAAAGACTACCGCGGTGCATTGAAAGATTTTACAAAGGCATCGACAGTTAATCCGGAGATGATTGACGCATTGGTGGGTAAAGGTAAGTCAATGGCCAAGACAAAGAATTTTGACGGAGCAGGTGATTCTTTTAACGCCGCGCTTGATTTGAACAGCAATTATGCACCTGCATACCAGGGCGAAGGTATTATGAAAATGGAACAAAAGGATTATAAAGGCGCAGTGAGTTGCTTTAACAAAGCTGTTAAGGCTGCACCGGGTAATGCCGAATACTATTTCAATAAGGGAATGGCCGAACTGAATGTGAAAAGCGATGCGAAAGATGCCTGTACAGACCTGAACAAGGCCAAGGATATGGGTTATTCTGATCCTGACCTGGATAGCTCTTTAGGAACGAATTGCAATTAGATTTTTGCAGTGTGTAGTGATTTTTTTTTGCGACTTTTGCTCCCTGCTTGCTCCCAAGCGCTCGGGACTAACTAGCGCCCACCTTTTGCCTAGCTCAAAAACAAACAAGTAAAATAGCACGAAGCACAGCGTTAGGGATTACGAGTGGCATGTTTAATTGTTGAGGAACTCGTGAGGCTTCGCGTTGTAGCGTAAAGCCCGCAGCGCAGCAAGGACTTGCAGCGGATAGCCCGACCCGTAGAGGAACGCCCAAAGAAATAATTATAAATGAGGAATGTTGATTTGAATTATCAAATCATCAAATTACTAAATCATCAAATCATTACTTCGGCGGATTATCAAAGTCAAGCTTACCACCGTAGTCATTCATTTGGCCGATTATCCACTCAATGCGGCTTTGCACAAATGGGCCTGGGTGCGAAGGAGACCATTTTAACGGATCGGGCAATATGGCAGCCAGTGCAGCAGCTTCTTCACGGCTAATATCTTTGGCATGTTTATGAAAATAAAATTCCGATGCCGCTTCTGCACCATATATGCCTTTACCAAACTCCACCACATTAAGATACACTTCCATAATACGTTTCTTACTCCAGCAAAGCTCAATAAGTACAGTAAAATAGGCTTCAAAGCCTTTACGTATCCAGCTGCGGCGGGTAGACAGGAAAACATTCTTGGCTGTTTGCTGACTTACCGTGCTGCCACCTACAATACGTTTGCTCTTTTCATCATGCTTCCATGCTTCTTTTATTCTTTCCCAATTAAAGCCATGGTGTTTGAAAAAATCCTGGTCCTCGGAGCAAAAAACAGCAAATGGCAGGCTGGGAGATATTTTATCGAAAGACACCCATGTTTTATCCAGTATCATTTGGTTGCCGGCCATCTTTTGATCAATACACCTGAAGAGCATTAAGGGAGTTAAGGGAATAGGAACAAAACGAAATAGTATAACTGAGAATATACTGAGTGCAAAGAATGCAATAGTCAATCTCTTAAACCACTTCCATACTATTCCCAAAAACTTTTTCATCAAAGTGTCTTTAAAAATTCATCTGTACAGGTTTCAATCTGTTTAAGATCAGCCTCAGAAATGCAGTAGGGTGGAAGGAAGTATAAAACATTGCCAAGTGGCCTTACAATAATGCCATGTGTTAAATAGAAACCTGCAATACGTTCCGATAGGTGGTTGAGGTAAGATGTTGCTTCATTACTTTTCAGTTCAATAGCCAGTATAGTTCCTGTTTGCCTGCAATCTGTAATAGCCGGATGAGTATCGAGCTTATTTTTCATCTGGCTAAAAAAGCCGGAGATGAATTTTATTTGCTCCTGTGTTTCATTCTTTTCAAGCAGGTCCATGCTGGCATTGGCCGCTGCACAGGCCAGGGGATTAGCTGTGTATGAATGTCCGTGGTAAAAAGTGTTCTCTTTATTGTCTGAAATAAATGCTGTGTATATTTCCTCGGTGCACGAAGTAGCTCCTAAAGGCATAAAGCCACCGGTTATACCCTTCGACATACAAATTATATCGGGCTTCTGTTCACAATAATCCGTAGCAAAAAATTTACCCGTGCGACCAAAGCCTGTCATTACTTCATCGGCAATAGTCAGGCAATTATGTTTTTTGCAAAGTGAATAAACCGAATTTAAAACACTTTGGGAATACATTACCATACCACCTGCTCCTTGCACCAATGGTTCAAATATAAAGGCACACACGTCATTATTCTTTAGGGCATCTTCAAGCCTGTTCAATGTTTCCGTCTCTTTGCCTTTTACCGGAACAGGTATATGCACTACATCGAAAAGCAAAGGCTGAAATGCTTTGTTGAATACGTTACGTGCAGCAACTGACATGCCTCCAAAGGTATCGCCATGATATCCGTTCTCAAGTGCTATTATTTTTGTTTTCGGTTCACCTTTATTCAGGTGATATTGTAAGGCCATTTTCAAGGCTACTTCAATTGAAGTAGAGCCATTATCGGAATAAAATATTTTGCTTTGATTGGCAGGTAAATGGCTGAGTAGCCTTTCGGCGAGCGTTATGGCTGGTGTATGGGTAAAATTTGAGAAAGCAACCTGTTCAAGCTGTAGTGCTTGCTCATGTATTTTATCCGCAATATATGCATTAGCATGGCCGTGTAAATTAACCCACCACGATGAAAAAGCGTCTATGTATTTATTCCCCTTATCATCAAACAGGTAAACACCATTACCTTTCACTATATGAATAGGTTCAGAAGCATACTTCAAATGTGTGAAGGGGTGCCATATAACCTGCTTGTCGCGCTGTGAAATAGTGTTGCTCATATAACTTTCACAAACAAATGTAATGCAAAAACAGAAGTGTGCATTATACGACTTTAACAAATAAACTGATGACAGTCAAGTACAACATTGGCTACTTCTTGCATAAGCTATAATTGAAATCGGTCATTTTTAGTATTTTTGTTAGCGCAAACAATATTTTGTTTACTATTAGAATATATAGAGATGAGAAAAAAAACTGAATATTTTATTCTTGTAATTGCATTACTTGTTTTTATTGTATTTAGCTATGTTACCCAGATATATGAAAGTTATATGCATAAAGAAATGGGATTGATTGGTACTGACGCAATATTCTTTTTTAACGCTGCAACTAATTTCTACTCCCATTTTCAAGCAGACTGGGCCAGGCCTTTGGGCTACCCTGCAATAATCGGCCTACCTTTGATCTTTAATGCAGGGAAGCATTCCATTCTTCTCTGGAATATGGCTGTGAATTTGACGGCATGGATTTTAACATCAATTTTTATTTTTAAAACAGTGGTATTGTTTGCAAGAAAAGGAATTGCGATCGTAGCATCTATGATATTTCTCTTGTGTGTAGGCAACCTGGAATATGTGTATTTTATGTTATCTGAAACTGTTTATATCTGTTTATTAGTTGCTGTGGTTTATTTTGTTGCAAACTACCTAGCTAAGGAAAATGTAGCTTCACTTGGTTGGGCCTATTTCTTTTATTGTTATTCATTGCTTGTAAGGCCTACCTTAATAGTTATTGCTCCATTTGTGTTGTTTTTTATGTTATACGTTGTTGTAAAATACTGGAAGATTGCTCCAAGGAAAATAATGAACAGATATATTCTGTTTTTTTTGCTGGGTTCAGGTATTGTACTTGGCCAATGTGATTTGATGAAGAGGGATGTAGGGGTGTTTAATATAACGGTTGATGGTGCACTTACCACTTACCGTTATATTGGGGCTTATGCAAAAAGTATGCAGAACAAAACCAATTTAATTAAAGAATGGAAATCGAGGGAAGAAACAATTTTGGGAATTGCAAGAAAAAGACACTGGAAAGAATTGGATTCATTAGGGAATGCAGATATAAGGGAGCAATTACGGAATAATACCTGGAATTATTTCAAGGCTCTTCGTATAGATATATCAGCCAATACTTTTACAGGCGGAGCGTTTAAGCTTACCAATATCCACCAATGGCCTTTTTTTGATAGCTTAACATACATTTGTTTTCTGTTAAGTTATTGGCAAAATGTTGTTTTTACTTTTTTTATAATACTAAGCGGCGTCTTAGTGTTTTTTGTAAAAAAAACAACCGGCAATAATGCAGGTATAGTTTTCTTTATAAGCTTTGCGCTTGGAGCAGGTGTAATAGTTACTTCTGGTGTATCATTTTGGGAATTGAACCGGTTTAATATAGTAGGTACGCCATTTGTATTGATAAATATGGCATTGCTGACTAACTCACTGATCCTTCTTGTCAGAAAGAAGAGTTCAGTTTAAAAGTGACAGTAAAGGTTTTACGCTATCACTTTACCTTTACAGTAACCTCTACACTAAGGCCCGGGCGCAATTGTTTATATAGCTCGTTTTTTGTGTCAAGCACAATTTTTACAGGCATCCGCTGAACAACTTTTACAAAGTTACCTGCCGCATTATCTGGCGGCAATAATGAAAACACTGTACCCGTGGCACCTGCAAATGAACTAATAGTTCCTGTTATTACTTTATCATCATAGGCATCAATCTGTATGTCTGCAGTTTGGCCTACTTTCATATCATTCATTTGTGTTTCCTTAAAGTTAGCTTCAATCCAAACGCTATCTTCAACAATAGCTAACAGCGGTGAGCCTGCCTGTACCAACTGGCCTAATTGTATGCCACGTTTAGATGCTTTACCACTTGAAGGAGCCGTGATAACTGCATATGATAACTGTAGCTTTGCATAATCAATTGCGCTTTGCTTAATAGCCACATTGGTTTGTGCCGAAGAGAGGTTAGCCTGTGCTACTTCTGCCTGTTTTTGTGCTGACTCGTATTTCTTTTGTGCAATGTCGGCCTGGGTTGCAGCACTTTCTTTAGCAGCCTTGGCGTTATCAAATTGTTCCTGGGTAATAGAACCATCTTTCAATAGGTTCTGGTAACGGTCAAAATCTTGCTGGGTTTTCCATACATTAATCTGGGCTGCATCTATTTCGCCTTTGGCAGTTGCTACGCTAGATTCAATTGATTCTGCATTTGCTTTTGCTACAGCAACATTTGCCTGCACATTAGCCAGGTCTGCTTCAGCTTGTTGTTCTTTCAACACAAGGTCCTTATCATCAAGTTTTACCAATACTTGCCCTTTTGTAACCGGTTGGTTATCCTGGAAATTAATATCAGTAACATAGTCGGTAATACGTGTAACTACTGGATCAATGTTACTTGCCACCTGGGCATCATCTGTATTTTGAATATGGCTGTAATAAATATATTCTTTTATACCGAATATGATACCTACTAATAGTACCGTTCCCAATATAATAGGAGCTACTCTTTTGCTTTTCTTCTTTGGTGCGGTTTCTGTTTGTATTTCGTTTGTCATAAAAAGTTGTATTATTTTTTTGATGAGGATATTAATTCGCCGGCTGCTTTTAGCAGGTTGTAATAAGACAGTTGTGCATCAGCTTTGGCTGATATTATATTGATTTGCGCGTTGAGTAAAAAGTTATTTGCATCAAGCAAATCGGTAAGCAGTGCAATATGGTTATCGTACTTTGATTTTACGATGCGGTAGTTCTCATGTGCCTGGTCAACCGATTTTTGAGCCACGGCAATTTTTTGCAGTGCTTGTTTGTATTGCAGGTAGCTCTGGTTTATCTCCATTTTAGCCCCATCGTTAAGTTGGTTGTAGTTAGCCTCAGCCATTGCTAATTTCGCCTTGCTTTCATCTACCTTATGCTTATTTGCATACAGCCCGGTAAAACTGTAGGTTAACCTCAGGCCAATATCCCATGTAGGTTGAAACTGGTCAAGCGGTGGCACGATACGAGGGTTAGGGCGAAGGTAATCATAATCGGCGGCTACAATAAGTTTAGGATAAAGGCCACTCTGGGTCACCTTAATGCCTGCTTCCTGCGCTTTTTCCTCAAGCGCTGCAGCCTTAATGTCATTACGATCGTTAGTGAATTTTTGCAGATAGTAGGGTAGGGGTTGTATGGTTTTATCGGAAAGAATAGTAGTTGTATCGATCTGAATAGTTGTATTTTCATTCAGCCCAAGCATAATATCCATATTATAGTTCACCGTCTGTATCTGGTTGTTTATGTCAATTTCAGATAATTCCGCATTCGATTCCTGTAACTTGGTGCGTAATACATCATTTTCAGTTGCCAACCCATGGTTTTGAAAATCACTTACCTCTTTTACATGCTCCTTAAGCTCGCCTAAACTTTCTTCAATAAGCACGTGTGCTTTTTCTAGTTTGAATAAATTAAGATAAGTTGTGATAACGTTTATTGAAACATCATTCTTTTTGCTTTGCAACGTGGCTTCCGATGCTTGCTCTGCATAATCAAGGCTCATAACACCATTTTTCCACTGAAAGCCGTTAAACACGCTTTCCTGTGCCGAAGCAACTGCTGAATAGCTGTTTAGTATTACAGGGAAAAGTGCGGTAGACGGTATTTCGCCGGGGAAGCCGGGGAATGAAAAGTACTCAGTGGGAATATTGCTGAGGCGTTGGTAACCCAGTGATGCATCTACATTAGGCATTATCATGTCTTTTACTTCGCTTAATGCAGCTTGTGCCTGCGCCATTTGCGCAGCCGAAAGTTCTACTGAATGGCTGTGCTTAACGCCTAATTCAATAGCGCTATCCATACTCATAAAGCGCGACTTTGCTGTATCGCCTGCATACCCCGTTTGTGAGGCCAGTGCAAACGCAACAGATATGCCGAGTTGTATTTTATGTCTGAAAAAGATCATATCTTTTCTATGCTTTTTAAAAATATGTTAGTGAAAAATATATATTCCTGCTTAAGTTCTTTATTCATTAAACCCTGTTCCCATAATTCTTTTCTGGCTAATGCATACAGGCGGAGTGTGCGCAAAACATGAACAAAAAAACCTGAGTATTCGTCAATGTCTATTTTTCGTATTTCGTTCCTCTCCATTGCATTCTGTAAAATGGTTTTAATAATTTCCTTTTCCCGCTCATAAAACTCTTTACCCAGTGACGCATATAATGGCTTCTGTTCATGAAATATATCGTAGTTAAGGTGGCCAAGGTTTATGAGTGTTTTAAAATAGTTGGTACGGTTCTCAATATAGTCTTTAAGGGTCTGTTTAATGTTTTTATCCGAAGCCACTATTTTTTTCATTTGCCGGCAAAAATCCAGTTGCTCCTTCATCATCACTTTCTTGAAAATACACTCTTTGTCAGGAAAGTAATAGTATAAAGAAGCTTTAGATACGCCCAGGTCATCAGCTATTTCGCTCATGGTCGTTTTAGCAAGGCCAAAACGGGCAAAGCGTTTCTGAGCTACATCAAGTATTTTTTCAAGCTTTTCAGGTGCTATTGCAATCTTTTCCTCTTTTTCCACAAACTGACCTTTTTACAAAATCGGTCAAATGTACAAAAATATTTAATACCCTTAAATAAGCATCTTTGGGTCTATGCAATTAATGTAGTTGAGGAAACTATCCTTGTCTTTTTTTATCAAAAAAAATAGCCGAAAGCAATATAATGGTAAGTATTGGAGATTGTTCGAAATGCGAAATGCTGCGTGATATAACAAAGGCCTGATTTAAAAATGGGTGAATTATTTCTCCAATAGCAATAAATAAAAGTGAAAATATAAAAACCAAGCTATTAAACGCAACAGATTCATAAACATAGTGTTTGCTTTGGAATACTGAATAAATAGTTACGCCAGAAAGAATAGTAAACAATAGTGAAAACAGGAAAGTTAGCACCCATTTAATTGTAATAAGGTTGGCGTAGCTGAACGATTTAAAAATGCTGAGTATACCATTAAGCGGATGTGATTCGCCATGGTAATAAAGTGCAGCAGCACGATCATTAACAGCTAAAAATATATAGTTTCTGAAGTAACCCAGGGCAAAGAAACTAAATGCAAAGAGAATAAGAAGAAATGCAGCTTTTCCCTTTTTCATTTATTAGTTTCTTTTTTAAGCATTTTACCAGAGTTGGTAACTTTGTTTATCCATATATACCAAAGTAAAAATATAAAGGCATGTACAAGTATCGTAAAAGTGTAGGTATGGTTAAAATCGAGCCAGTTTTTAGTAGCATATTTTTGTATCATGGCTAGGGCTGTTATTCTTAATACATTAAGAGTATTTATTAATACCCAGCCCAATGGTATGTACCATATTTTACGTTTCCACCAACCCGGAAAGGCAATGATGAACCCGGTAAAAATTGCACATAGCTCAATGCTGTCGCAGTTATCTCCCATCCATAGCCCGGATGTTCCATCAATACCAATAAGGCGAACGCTATATGAAAAGGTTGCAAAGCCGAACATATCTAAAATATGGCGGGCTGCCGACATTGTTTCTTTTACCACCCAAATATCAACCACGTCAATAGGGTGAAGCCAGAGATCGTATACCAGGTACCACACTAAATAAAAAGCGACGGCGCTTAATAAGAAACGATATAATTGATTTTTTAAAAGGCCGGAGAGGAATGACATAGTAGATGTTAAAACGGTTCGTTAACTGCCGTATCCACCACCGTAACCGCCACCATACCCGTAACCATACCCGCCATAATACCCATAACGACGATAGTAATAGTTTGATTTTTTACGTTTAACATTGTTTAATATAAAGCCAAAGTTCTTGATCTTATTGGCATAAACAATTTCTTCTACATAATTAATGGCTTGTTTATATGCAAACTTTGTATTTAATACAAATAGGTTTGCATCAGCAAAGGTCATAAGTATTAATGCGTCAGATATGAACCCTAATGGCGGGGTATCAATAATTACATAATCGTAATGTTCCTTACCATAATCTATTATTTCTTTTACCCTGCCTGACAATACAAGTTCCGATGAGTTTGGCGGAACAGGGCCACAAAGAAGAATATCGAGGCCTGTAACAGGGCTTTCTGTTATTGATTCTTCGATGGTAGACTTACGGATAATTACTGTACTAAGGCCCTTGTCAGGAGAAACACCTAGTACTTTGTGGATACGAGGCCTGTGTAAGTCAAATTCCAGCAATAAAACTCTTTTATCAGCTTTGGCAAGTATCGCAGCTATATTCATTGAGCAGAACGTTTTACCTTCCGAAGGGCCATTGGAAGTGAAAAGTACTACCTTCTTTGAAGGATCGGTCAACAAATATTGTAGGTTAGTTCTCAATGTACGGAATGATTCTGTAAGCGGTGATTTAAGGTTATCTTCAATGGCAAATGATAAATCGGTCAGTGTAGGTGCAGACAAAATTTCACCTATTACAGGAAGAGAGGTTTTTGACTTAAGTTCCTGCATATTTTCAATACGGTCATAAAATAAAATACGTATTAGAACTATTGCAAGTGCAAGCGCAATACCTATTGCCATAGCCGTGTAATATATTTTTTCACGGTTAGGAGATACAACTCCCATTGAACGGGCCGCTTCAATAATTTGCGTTTGAGGAACAATAGCTGCTTTTTCCAGTATGGTAGAGGCCCTTTTTTCAAGTAAAAACTCGTAGAGCTTCTGGTTTACATCTTCTTGTCTCTGAATACTTAAAAACCCCCTTTCTTTTTCTGGTAAGGCATGTATTTCAGCAATGGTGGCATTAGTTGTTGAGTCCAATTCTGCTGCTTTCTGGTTCAGTGCTTTTCTTGAGTTATTGATGTACGTAAGAAGGTCTGTTGTGATACGTTTAATATTCTTTCTTTCATCATTTACGGAAGGATTCTGCTCTGTATTTCGCCCTAAAGCTCCCATTATTTTTAGCTGAGTAGTATAAAGCTCAGTTGTCGTAGTGGTTAAAAAAGCATCAGAAGTGTTGAGGTAAACCGATGGTGGAAGAAATTCAGGGTCCTTACCTTCAATAATGTATTGTTCAAGATCATTTAATGCAGATAACTGGTCATTTAATGCTGTTTTGTCTGTAATGCTTTGTGTATATTGATCAAAATAGTTTTGCTCATCTTTATCCATGTCCATTATAATATTCTTCTTCTCCTTATAATTTTCCAACTCCATGGCTATAGTATCCATTATACCGGTCACTTCATTCATTTCTTTATCAATATAAAGCAATGTATTAGAGTTTATCTTCATTTGAGTGAGAACAGTGTTTTCATTATACATGTTGTCAAGTGTATCAAGAAATGCTACAGCTCTGCTTGAGATGAAGTCTTTTAATGTAATTTCAAGAATATCCGTATATTCAGGGTTCTTTACTGAAAGTGCACCCCTGAAACTGTTTACTAAATTTGCGGTGTTGTGTATTTTGAACTCATATTTGGTGGATTTCAAGTTACTGACGGAAGTAGGATCCAGATTCATAGTTCCTGAAATGTGAAGCTTCATATCACCATTAATAAAATCATCACCCAAGCTGCCATCCTGCGTGTAAATCTGTTCGTTCTTTAAGTAGCTGATCCTGAAATGTATCTGATCAAGAATACTGAAATCTATTTCTTTCTCATAAAAATCTTGATTAATAAAATATGGTTTTACTTTAAATGGGATAGAAGAATACACCTCTGTTTTTCTAAGCCGACCTTCAATATAATAGGAAACATTCATGTTCAATTTATCTATAACCTTTTTTATAAGGTCATAAGATTGAATAACCCTAATTGCATTGAAGTTATCAATATAGGTTTGGTATGCACCCAAAGATCCATTATTGGGTGATATTATACTTTGTTCATCAACCTGGTCATTTTGCTTAAGAAGTAACTGGGTCTGGGCAGCATAGATATCAGGAAGTCTATAGGCATAAAAATAACCTATTATAAATCCAATTGCAGCAAATGACAATATTATCCACCAATTTTTAAGAATAGCTTTTGTAACTAATCTTATTTCAGGAGAATCTAATAATGAGGAGCTGCCTCTCTTAAATGGTTTAACTGTAGGTTCTTCCATTAAAGAGTAGCTTCTGCAGCTATGTTATAAAACAGGTGTAAATGCACAAAAATGCTTTGAAGGCTGTATTTCAAGAAGTTTTTTTGTTTCTTACCGTAAGCAAGGAGTAAATACCGTAAGCAACGCCACCCGCTATTAGAATAATTACCCCGCTATTTACTGGAACAGTGCAGGGTGGGGGCCAGCAAGACGGACCACCCGGGCCACCTGGTTGTGCAAACACATTGGATGCAAAAACAAGGGCGGTTAAAAATAAAATGCTCTTTAATATTCTACTGTTCATAATGATTGAAAATGTTAGTCAAAAATAATGAAATTAGTTTAATGGTATAACTTTTTAGTTACCAATTGACCTGATGCAGTCTGAACTTTAATAATATACAATTGACCTTGAGGAAGGTTTAATGAATATGTATTATTGTAAGCAACACTATTTATATCGCTAATCACCTTTTGGCCAAGAACATTGAAAACAGATATGATTACATTACTTTCTTCATGCAAATTGAAACTTATATTGGCACCGGTAGCTGAAGGCTTGATTAGCACATTATCTGACAGAGCGGTAACCACAGGCTGTGTATTGCAACTTTCATCACCACTTAATTGTGTGAATTGTAAACCAAAGTTCTTCGTTTCACCTTGCTCTGAAACATAAAAAGAATAAGATGGGCTGATATTGAAGTTATTAAGAACTGCGCCTGTTGTTGCATCAATAAGGTTTACGCATTGGTAAGAAGTAATATTGTCAAGTCCTTTAACAGTAAGGGTATGCCTGGTTACTACCTGGCCCACAGCAACTAAAGGAACAGTAAGCATTTTTTCGTTATCAGGTACATTATAGAAAGATAAATTCTTATTGTCAGAACTCACAGTATATACATAAGGAACGCCAGGAGTTAGGTTTGTCATGAATTTAGCATCATTTTTAAACTTAAATGTTTTTGCGTAGCCACTACCAAAAGCTATAGTAGTAGGGCATGACCAGCTATTAGAGTCGTCTGACAAAGTGAAAGTAATGGCATTTGGTATATCAGCTACGTCCAGTAAAGGTTTTTCTGGTCTCAGCATTGCCGCATCCACAGAGGTTTTATGGCTTTCTTTAAATACGAGAACAGCTGAAGGGTTTGATTCATAAATACCAAAGCCTTGACCCATAGGTATACTTCCGCTGGCATAATTATGCCATGAACCATCGCTTTGTTTTAAATAAAATAACCCGGAAAGAGAGCTATTGTCGGCCATGAATGTGCCCCAATCAATTGGAGAACAAAATGGGTTACCCACTAAATTAAATCCATCTCCTTTGGAAGCGCCACTATTAGTAACGTTAACGGTTATTCCTCCAACAGGTGCAATTGATGGTACACCGTGTGTTAAATAGGTAAATGGATCTGACATGGTAGTTAAACTTGTTCCAAGAAATATATATAAGCCTTGACCAGGAGTTACCATATAAGTATTACCAGGTGTAGCAAAGTGAGTAATGGGAACAAAATTACCGTTACTGGCATTGGCATTTGGTTCTACAAATAAAAAAACAGATACATAACCTGAAGCTTTACCATTTGGGCCACCTACACCACTCATGTAAAATATATTAGGCGCGGTTTGATTATTGTCGTTCCAATCCATTATTGTTTCAGCTGACTGAACCGGTGAAGTAAATACATCATAAGCTGCAGCACTTCTTGAACCTTCATATCGCTGTATTACAAACGGAGCAGTAATGTTCGTATTTCCGGGAGATACTACTTGTGCTATTCTGGCTGTTTTAGCAGCGTTAGATATAAGGGTCATTGTATTTGCACCACTTGCTGCTAAGGTACCGGTTGTCATAGTAAGTGCATCCTGAAAACTTTCACTTGCATTTAAGGTAACGGTGTTTGCACTTGAAGTTTGGTTTATAGCCAGATCGTAAAAACTAATGGCAGATCCACTTATAGTTTGTGTTGTGCCATTCATACTAACTAATGATGTGCCTACATTAAAAGTACCTGTGTTATCAAAATCGCTTCCAGCACCTGAAATATTCAAAATGCCTGAGCCTGTATAAGTGGTGGTTCCGCTATTGGTAAAGCCGTTATTAAAATTAGCCGTACCGGTTGTAAATGAAATAGTACCTGCATTGGTTACAAGCCCTGTAGAGGTATAAGTACCGGTAGTGAATGAAACTGCGCCTGCAGTTATAGAAGATGTTCCTGACACAGACAGAGTTGATGTGCCACCTGTATACGTACCGCTATTGGTGAATGTTGTGCCTATGGTCATGCTACCCGCACCCGTGTAAGTAACGGTACCTGTATTATTAAGGCTGGCTGCTAAAGTACCAGTACCTGTAGTAAATGAAAGTGTGCCTGCATTGGTTACTGTACCTGTAGCATTGTATGTACCTGTGGTAAATGAAACCGTTCCGGCAGTTATTGACGAAGTACCGGTAACTGATAAGTTAGCTGTGCCTGAGGTATATGTACCGCTATTAGTAAATGTTGTGCCTATAGTCATGCTACCTGTTCCTGTGTAAGTAACAGTACCAGTATTATTAAGGCTGGCTCCTAAAGTACCAGCACCTGTAGTAAATGAAAGTGTGCCGGCATTGGTTACAGCGCCTGTAGCATGGTATGTACCTGTAGTAAACGTAAGTCCACCGTTTATAGTTGAAGTACCGGTTACTGATAAGGTATTTGAGGTTTCGCTCAATGTAGGGTGGGAGTTGATCGTCAGGTTTCCGCCTACATTCAATGGGGTTCCCGAAGGTGTTTTGGTAACGGAAGATCCTGCATCTATTAAAAGGTTACCATATGTTGGGCTAACTGAAATTATTTGCGATGCTGTATTAGCTAAATATTCGACTGTACTTGCAGAATTAATGGCAAAATGTGTAAAAAGCGTAGGAAAAGATACGCTAGTTGCAGAAGCAGTTGTGCCTAGCAATAAGGTGGCTCCTGAAGCAAGTGTAATTGTACCCGTTGCATTACCTGTGATTTGAAAAGTACTGTCGTTGAATGTTCCGCCGGAAACTGTGAAGTTATTCGATACAGTTTCAGCAGAAGCTAATGTAACAGTTTCTGAACTTGCACCTGAAGCAGTTAGATTATAAAAAGTAGAAGCAGAGGTGCCACCAATTGTTTGCCCTGCAGTACCATTTAAAGTTACAGTACCCGAACGGGGAACAAAAGCAGTTGTTTGTCCATTATTTGTAAAATTACCACCAATAGAAAGGGCATAGTTTGATGCCGTTACATCAAGCTGGCCTGAGCTGATAAGCAAGTTATTTGTTACAGTGATTGCTGCAGGTAAAGTCAAAATATGTCCATTACTTGTTGAGCATGTTAAATTGTAGTAAATCCCACCTGAAGGTTTCGGAAGTGTATAGGAGGTAGTGCCTATATATTTAATAGTATTTCCTAAAGCAGAAGCAATAAGGGTAGAAGGTGCAGTAAAAGATACTGAACTTAAGGTTAAACTCGAATTGGCATTGTTTGTCCATGAAGAAATATTCTGCCCTGTTCCATTAGGGTTGATTGATTCTAGAGATACTGAACCATTATTGATAACTGAAACGGCAGAATGTGCATCTACAATATCAAGTTTAGCTGAAGAAGACGGGCAAGCCAAGTTTACAGTAGCATCAATAGTTTGAGATGTACCAATAAAAAAAAACGCTCCTGAAAAACCAGACCAACTCCCCCCTCCTGTAATGATTGTAAGGCCATTACTCTGAAAACCAAGTATGGCAGCCCCTTTTATTGCACCAGTATTTGAAAGCACACCATATATTCCTAGGCTTCCCGAAGTTAATGTTAGAGTACCTTGAACGGTTAGGTTTGTAATATTAGTTGCGGAAGAGACAGTTATTGTATTTCCGGATATAATAGTTGCAACATCTCCTTTCACTGGGTAAGTAAGCCCACCATCAGAGGAAGACCAAGAAGATGGTGAATTCCAAGCACCTGAAACTACATTGGAGCTATATGTATGGCAAATAGCGATACACGGCAAAAAAATTAAGATAAATATTACTATTTTATTCATTATAAATCTAATTAGTTATATTTCAATAAGCAAATATATAGTATTTTTATGAAAAAGAGATTCATTTTTTTTTTTAAATTTGTAGGCATTAATTTACTTTGTAAACGAATAGTATGATTTTAGTTTGGATTTGCAGATATGGGAGAGAGTATAAGTAGGTGGGAAGATATTGAATATTTTGATACTGCTTGGATTCACCGGATAAAGTTTATGTCGAAGTATATTCCCAAAGGTTCGAGTGTTATGGATTTAGGTTGTGGAAAAATGTGGTTAAGGGATATATTAAAGGAGGTCATATATATACCTGTTGATTACGTGGACCGTGATGCGACAACTATTGTATGTGACTTTAATAAACATCAATTTCCCAATAAAAGTGTTGATGTTATCTTCGTTAGTGGGTGTCTTGAATACGTTAAGGATCATGAATGGTTTATTTCTGAAATAAGTAATCATGCAAAAAAGTGCGTTATATCCTATTGCACTATTGAAGCTGTGCCTAATATTATTATAAGAAAAAGGCGGGCTTGGGTTAATAGTTTAAAAAAAGAGGAACTTATAAAATTATTTAATAAAAACGGAATGGACATTATGGAAGATAAAATGTTTGATAAGGCTAATAGAGTTTTTATATTTGCCAAACACATAAAAGAGAATGCTTAAAATAGGTGTGTTTGACCCTGCCTTAGGTGATAATAACGGAGGCATTTCTTCAAATTTAGGCGATTTGATTATATCAAAATATGTTGATAAGTATCTTGTAGAAATATTTCCTGGTGATGATATAATTAAGGTTTCATCACACGAATTTCCCTCTAGTAAGAATCTTAATTCATTGAAGGAGTGTAAATATGTTTTTGTAGGCGGAACTAATATTTTGTCATCTGATATTAATTCCTATAATCAGTGGAAAATAAATAAAAGAAAATTCAATTGGTTGATGTCCGTGCCAATTACAGACATTGTATTGTTTGGAGTGGGATGGTGGCAGTATCAATCTACACCAAAATATTCAACAAAAAAATTTTATAAGAAAACCCTTTCAAGGAAAGTAATCCACTCATTACGTGATGGATACACACAAAAAATGCTCAAGAATATTGAAATAGAAAATGTAATAAATACTTCATGCCCTACCACATGGAATTTAAATGGTCTAGATGTAAATAGAATAGGTATGGTGGATAATTGTTTGTTTACACTTACTGATTATATGAAGGATTTGGAAAATGATAATATTTTTCTGAGTGTTTTAAGCGAGCAATATTCAAATAAAATATTTTTTTTTCCACAGGGCTTAGGTGATGTGAAATATTTGGCATCATTACCATTTTTTAAGCGAAATCAAAGAAAAATCACAATTTTAAACCAAAGTATAAGTGAATTCGAGAAATGCCTATCTTCGGAGGATGTTGATTATATAGGCACTAGGCTTCATGCTGGGATAAATGCATTACAGTTTAAAAAGAATGCACTTATTTTAGCAGTCGATAACAGAGCAACTGAAATGGCAAAAGATATTTTTCTGCCAGTGGTTAAACGTAATGAGTTCGATAGAATAAAAAAATGGATTGCAGGAGATAAAATTTTTAACAATATTCAAATACCTTGCAAGAAAATTGAGCTATGGAAGTCTCAGTTTAAGGAGTCGTAAATTGTCAGGAAATAGGCTTATTGTCCTGAAATATCTTCAATGAGTAGTTATATAATTTGATGTCAAGTTGATTATATTCTTCAATAACTGAAATTGTTTCTTTTGACAATTGTAACGATGACTTATATTCTCCTACATTTTTAACTTCGTATTCAGTGTCATGCCAATTGTATATTTTACTTAAACGTGAAACACTTTTGTTAAAGTATTCTTGAATTCCAATAAATATCTGAAATTGTTCAATGTTTTTCAAGGCTTCTTGCAAGATTTCATCACGATTTGATCCATACTTGTTAACTGAAGAAGTCACTAGTTTTTCTGAGGATAATAATCTGGTTTGTCCGTTATTGAGTTCAGAAGATATACCCGATGTTACATAATCTTCAAGTTTCATCTTTTCCCTTTGTACTTTTTTATATAGGTAATGGTCAGGATTTCTTTGTACATAATAATAGTGAGATATAATCCTATCAACCGGATTCCGGATGAAAGTAAAATACTGTGGTTTCATTTCATAAGGGAATGCCGAATGTATACCGAATTGCATATGTCCCCATACAAGTTTAATATTGTTTTTTCTGTTTACTGGCAATCCATTTATTTCCTTTAGAACATTAGACAATAATCCATTACTGGTATGATACGTTTCTTTAGGTGAATAATTTTTTGAAAAAATGGAAGATAAAGTAGATCCTGCAGTTTTGGGTATGTGAATGAAAAATATCATATGTAGTAGCTCAAGATAGTTGTATTGTTTTCCAATTCAATTGAGGGGCAACAATACCTTCCCATCTTTCCTCAAGTGAGCCAAGATAACCCATGGCAACAGTATTAAATGTAAGTACATGTATAAGTCGAATTAGCTGCTTTTTGTGAGGGATGTCCATGTAAACAAAAAGTTTATATAGCCCAGCATTCAGCAAATTTGGTTGAATAGTACATGTTGTAATATATATACCTGGAAGTTTTATTTCCGGATCGTCGAATTGACTCGTAGAAGTAAAGACGGTTACATCCAAAATATCTTTTATCTGTATCAAAATCCTTGAACCCCATAGTTTTTCATAGACTCCATATTTAATTTCAACTTTTATAGGTAAAGAAGTATAGAATAAATCATTAATTGCATTTTCTTGCGTGTTAATGATTACTGATAATAGTTTTACTTCTTCGCCTCCCGGACCAGTATGTGAAGGCCATTCCATTTTTCCTAGTCCGATCTTTCTGGTCGAGGGTGCAATATATTGTTCAATGACAGTATTTGTTCCGCCAGTAACACAAATTTTTCCTTCATCTATCCAAATAGCTGAAGTGCATAAACTCCTCACTGCAGCCATATTATGACTTACGAATAACACGGTGCGTCCCGACTCGGTTACTTCACCAATTTTACCCAGACATTTAGCCTGAAACTCGGCATCGCCAACAGCTAGCACTTCATCAATTATAAGTATGTCTGGGTTAAGGTGGGCTGCTACAGCAAAACCTAGTCTAACCTTCATGCCCGATGAGTATCGCTTAACTGGAGAATCGATATGATGCTGAATGCCTGAAAACTCCACGATGCTTTCTAGGTGAGCCTTGATTTCATGCTTTGTAAGACCAAGTATGGCTCCGTTCAAGTAAATATTCTCACGTCCAGTAAGGTCTGGGTGAAAACCGCTACCTACTTCAAGTAAGCTGGCAAAGCTTCCCTTTATTTTTATTTTACCTGAAGTTGGGGTAGTTATATGTGAAAGAATCTTCAGGAAGGTTGATTTACCCGCTCCATTCTTACCAATAATACCTAGCACTTCACCCCTTCTTACTTGTAGGTGAACATTCCGTAAAGCCCAAAATATATTACCGTCAACTCTTTTATCATTCGCATCAATTTTTGATTGTTCGTATCCGATTTTAGTGTTAGAAATTTTCATCTCTCCTAACATATAGATTTTAGATAGATTTTCAACCTCTATCACATTTAAACCTGACATAGTACAACGGAATATTTTACAAATCTAATACAATTAATCATATTTTTATATAAGTATTTTTATTTGTTACTGAACACAATATATTAAGCGATTACTTTCAGATAAAATGTTTAATCCCTCGCGACGCCCTTCCGTTGCTGCTCTTTCATTCAGCTCTAATCCCGTAGCTCCAATATTCCTTTTTTTTTAGTTCTTTTACAAAAGAACCTTTTGCACAACCGATTTCTAAAACTTCGTTTTGTGGGCGCATATACTTTAAAGCATTTTCATGCTCCCATTTCCAATCCATATAGTACCATGATATTTTTTCCAGCTCTTCATAAAAACTACCATCACCCGCAATATTTAATGGGTAATAGAATAGAAAATCTGTATCAAGGCATTTATATATATGAATGTTTTCCAGCTCACCAAATATTCTAGAAGTATCTACTGATGATTCGCTTTTATACGTTTTAACAATTTCAGAAACAGGAATAGTTTTAAGCAGCTTTACATTGTAAGTATTAGTTAATGGGCTTCTGACTTTCATTTCGGTTAATTCCCTGTAATATAAAATTAATAATAATGCGTTATAGTTTTTGAATGTTTACATTCAATATCCTGGTTCTTATTTCTATAGTTCAGTAATAGCCTGTTTGCACCCTCATGTCTGTAACACGCCAACGTTATAGGCTTTGGTAATTGGTGCCCCATTGGCCATTTCAATACCCATACTTATCCACTTGCGGGTATCAACAGGGTTAATAATTTCATCAACCCATAAGCGTGCTGCAGCATAATATGGTGATGTTTGTTTCTGGTATCGTTCGGTAATGCTGTCTAGCAATTCTTTTTCGTCTTTAGGTGTAATTTCTTTGCCTTGTGCTTTCAGAGTACTAACCTGTATTTGCAAAAGAGTTTTTGCAGCCTGTTCGCCACCCATAACGGCAATTTGTGCTGTAGGCCATGCAATAATTAAACGCGGATCGTATGCTTTACCACACATAGCATAATTACCTGCTCCATATGAATTACCTATAATAACTGTGAACTTAGGCACCACACTGTTTGCCATGGCATTAACCATTTTCGCTCCATCTTTAATAATACCACCCTGTTCAGAACGAGAGCCTACCATAAAGCCAGTAACGTCTTGTAGGAAAACCAAGGGTATCTTTTTTTGGTTACAGTTCATTATAAAGCGTGCAGCCTTGTCAGCCGAGTCAGAGTATATAACGCCGCCAATCTGCATCTCCCCTTTTTTACTCTTTACTATTTTACGTTGGTTTGCTACGATTCCTACGGCCCATCCATCAACACGTGCAACACCACATAAAATACTTTGGCCATACTGCTCCTTATATTCTTCAAAGTCTGAATCATCCACCAGGCGATCAATTATATCGCGCATGTTATAAGGCTTTTCACGTGTTTCAGGCAGTATACCTATAATTTCATTTACATCTTTTTTAGGTGCTTTAGCCGGTTTTCTATCAAAGCCTGCTTTTTCAAAAGCGCCAATTTTATCAAATATGTTCCTGATCTTATCAAGACAATCCTTGTCGTTCTCACATTTGTAATCAGTTACGCCCGATATTTCACAATGCGTAGTTGCCCCACCCAAGGTTTCGTTGTCAATATCTTCACCTATAGCGGCCTTTACCAAATATGAACCGGCAAGGAAAATAGTACCCGTTTTATTTACAATAAGAGCTTCATCGCTCATTATGGGTAAGTATGCACCACCAGCAACACAACTGCCCATAATAGCTGATACCTGTATTATGCCCATGCCCGACATTATTGCGTTATTGCGGAATATGCGGCCGAAGTGTTCTTTATCGGCAAATACTTCATCCTGCATTGGCAAAAATACACCTGCGCTATCTACTAAATATATAATAGGTAGGCGGTTCTCCATTGATATTTCCTGCGCCCTTAAATTCTTTTTAGCTGTAATAGGGAACCATGCACCTGCTTTAACGGTTGCATCATTTGCCACTACCATACATTGTTTACCGCTTACGTAACCTATCATTACCACCACGCCACCACCAGGGCAACCGCCAACATCATTGTACATATCATCACCTGTAAAGGTGCCTATTTCAATACGGTCACTGTCTTTGTCAAGCAAATAATCTATGCGCTCACGGGCAGTAAGCTTACCATTGGCATGTTGTGCTTCAATTTTCTTTTTCCCTCCGCCTTCATGCACTTTATCTGCCTTTTGCTTCATGTTCGAAAGCAGCATCTTTATCTTGTCTTCGTTCTTGTTAAATTCTATGGTAGTACTCATATAGTGTAGTATGTATTCTGTGTGAGCAAATATACCAAATATTGTACGTAGCATAGTATGAATAGGGGCAACCTAACATTACATGAAAATAATTCCTAATTTCACGTCGAAACATTCAAGGTTTATAATTATGAAGTTAGATTTTAGTATTGCGGGCTTATTGCTGTTTGTGGGTAATATGTTATGTGCACAAGATAATACCCTGGGTATAACGTACTTGGAACAAGGAGATTATCAAAAAGCGAAGGAGTACTATAATGTGGCGCTTAAAGCAAACCAAAGTAATGCCGATCTTTTTAACTACAGGGCTTTTGCAGAATACCACCTTAAGGAATATAAAAATGCAATAGAAGACTATACACGGTCTATAAAGCTGGCTCCTTTCGATGCTACTTCCTATTATAACCGTGGTAATTGCGAGCACGAATTGCATGATGAGGTATCAGCACTATCTGATTATAATAAGTGTATTGACATGAAGAATGACTATGGTGATGCTTATAATAACCGTGCTAATGTAAGGGTAATATTGAAAGATAGCCTGAATGCATTGCTTGATTATAATTCTGCTATTGAACTCGAACCTGATTCTGCAAAGGCATACTTGGGGCGTGGAAATTTGAAGGTAAGAATGCTTGACCTTGATGGAGCTGTGGCGGACTATAATAAGGCAATTAGCATGGATTCATTACGGCCTGATTATTTTTATCAGCGAGCCGAAGTATTGGACTCACTGGGTAGCTATAAAAAAGCGCTTAGAGATTATAATAAGGTGCTTGTTTTTGTTCCTGACCTGCCGGATGGAATAAGCGGAGTAGCTGATTGCGAAATGAAATTGGGTGACCTTAAAAAAGCAATAAAAGACTTCGACAAGGTAATTGAAATGGAACCGAAAGATGGTTGGGCTTATCTGCATAGGGCATTTGCCAAGATACAGGTGAAGGATTATAAAGGTGCTATAGAAGATTGTAATCAGGCATCAAGGTTAATGTCTACCGACCCTATTCCTTTAGTGAGAAGGGGAGATGTTAAAGTAGCTTTGGGTGATTATAAAGCTGCTGACGCTGATTATGTTCTGGCTATTGGTGTTGACAGAAGTTGTGGTGAAGCTTTTTACAAGCGAGCTTTAGAGGAAATAGCTGCCAAGCATTACGATTTCGGGTGTAAAGATCTACAGCGTGCTAAAGAGCTTGGGGTAAAGAAACTCGATGATATTATGAAACAAAATTGCAGCGGGCAATAATAAAAAAGGCGGATAATATCCGCCTTTTTTATTTCAGAAATTATTAGGTTACGATTTCCATTTAATACCACAACCAAATGCTTTGGTTGATGTAACAGGGACAGGCTTACCTGCCAGTAGCGCGTCAACCGCATTTTCTACATATTTTTCTTTTACTGCAGAAGGGTCGTCGCTATTATCATCAATTGCACCAATGTATTTTACAATATAATCGTTACCTGATTTTTGTAATACAAACACATGCGGGGTTTTGGTTGCTCCGTATGTTTTGGTTATTTCTTGAGTAGCATCAACTAAGTATGGGAAAGCATAGTTTTTAGCTTTAGCACGTGATTGCATGGTTTCAAAATTGTCTTCAGGTACTGCTACAGGGTCGTTAGGATTGATTGCTATAACAGGATATCCTTTTGATGCATACTTGGTGTTCAGGCCAATAATACGGTCTTCATATGCTTTAGCAAATGGGCAATGGTTGCATGTAAATACGACAATAAAGCCTTTGGCATCTTTAAAGTCGGCTAGTGAAACCAT
>DATHNG010000085.1:0-19157 GCA_035486275.1 Bacteroidia bacterium | reverse complement strand
TTTAGGTACCGGAACAGAATTTGCATCAGGTGCGTTACCAGTAGATACTGAAATATATCCACCTGCATGCTGTATACGATCGAATGAACTTCTGTCAACAACTAAGTCTTTAATTACCGGAAAAGCTTTCGCTCTCCATGGTTCAACTGTAATAGTTTCACCATCTTTAAAATAACGCATGTGCAACTGGCAAGTGGTTGTTCCTTTCAATGGTCCGTGTGGTCTGCCATTTATATACATACTACACATTCCACAAATTCCTTCACGGCAATCATGGTCAAATGCAATAGCTTCTTCACCTTTACTTATAAGCTCTTCATTCAGTACATCGAACATCTCTAAAAACGACATATCGGTTGAAATGTCTTTTACATTATAGGTTACAAAACCACCTTTATCACTGGCATTTTTTTGCCTCCAGACCTTGAGCGTTAGATTCATAAAAATCGGATTATAGATTTTGTTCAAAAATACATTTTATTTGAACACATAGAGACAATTTAGGGTTTGAATCTCAAAAGAACAAAGCACTGCATTCAATCAATCGTCAATATTCCAAAATAAATACTTTTACACAATAATTTTCATTTGTGAAAGTAGCAAATACCATAGAAGAGCTTGATGCAATACTTGAGCCTTTTAGTGTAAAGGATAGGCCCATTGGTTTTGTACCAACTATGGGTGCATTGCATGAAGGGCATCTGTCGCTTATAAAACAAGCCAAAACAGAAAATGAAGTAGTAGTATGCAGCATATTTGTAAACCCTACCCAGTTCAATGACCCTGCAGACTTAGCGCGTTACCCACGGCCATTGGAGGAAGACAAAAGAATGCTTGAATCAGCAGGCTGCGATGTGCTGTTTATGCCTTCCGTGGCTCAAATGTATCCTAATGACGATTACTCTACATTGAATGAAGACTTTGGTAAACTGGATAAAGTTATGGAAGGTGCATCAAGGCCCGGGCATTTTGCTGGCATGATAACCATAGTTAACAAGCTTTTTATGGCTGTAAAGCCTCATAATGCATATTTCGGGCAAAAAGATTACCAGCAATTAGCAATTGTAAGGCGCTTTATAGAAAAGCACGTGATACCTATTAATATTATCAGTTGCCCCATAGTGCGCGAACCAGATGGTTTGGCAATGAGTTCTCGCAACCGGTTACTTACACCTGAGGAACGTAAAAGAGCTGTTCTTATTCCGCAAACCATGAATAAAGTAAAGGAAATGTGGAACAAGAATTCTGCAGCTGAAATAAAGGAATTTGTACAAACTGAATTCGCAAAAGAGGGTTACCTGAAGCTTGATTATTTTGAAATTGCTGATGCTCGTACGCTGCAACCAATTGAAGATAAAAGTAAGCCCGCTGTTGCATGTATAGCTGTTTTTGATGGTAAAATAAGGTTGATCGATAATGTTCTGTTGTAATTCTTCCTGTCTCTCAGGAAATATTCAGAAGGGTTAGTTTTATTCTAATTTTGTATATAAATAAAAGCGTTATCATATAAATGGTACTTTCAGCAAAAATGAAAAATAGTTTTGGTGATATTGCAAACTGGAAGTGGTTTGTTTTCATTGCTATTATTTTGCGAGGAGCTTTGTGGTTATATTTTGGGCATCTGGTAAATATCAACCTGCCGGCCGATCAGAAGTTATATTCATATTTTATAAAGGACGATTACATTTATTTTTTTGAGCCCGTAGATAGTTATTTTAAAACGGGTACTTTCAGTTATATTCATAATATACCGTTTACCGGTCGAATGCCAGGCTACTCAATTATATACTTTTTATTCAGGTTGATCTTTTCGCAACAATTAGCCACCTACTGTGTTGTAGCTACACAATTTATTGTTTCTTCAGTTTCAGTTTATGTACTTGCCCTAACCTCGTATAAATTATTTAAAAGTAAACGGGCTTTTTACATTACCTTTTGTTTGTATGTATTGGCTGTATTTCCGGGTTCGTTCGATCTTATTATAGTTGCTGAAAGTTTTTCGGTATCGGCATTGATATTTACCTTCTATTTTCTTGTATGCTATTTGCAGAATGGCTACCGAACGAAAGACCTGTTATTATCAGGAGCTTTTTTGACATGGACAATTTTTTTAAGAGAATATACGGGCTTACTTATTGTATTATTTCCACTTGCAATAGGTACGCACCATCTTTTTATCAGAAAGAATAGTTTGTTAAAAACAATAAGAGTAGGAATATTGTTTTGTCTGCCATTTATTATTGCAGATAGTGCATGGGTAATACGAAATTATTTGGCGACAAAGAAATTCATACCTATTACAACAGCAGGCGGAGAAGAATATGGCAAGCTATACTCGGCCTCATGGACTGCTATTGAAGACCTTATATATACATGGGGTGAGACAGGTGCTCCCTTTGATGCAAGTACTTTGGCATATTACTACCGTGTCCCTGCCGCTAAAATCAAACACGATTTTCCTTCAGGGATATTTAATGGTGTTACAACGTATAATGCTGACAGCCTTATTCATCTTCGCCAGTTATATGCAACGTATTATTATACTAAAGACACAACATTAGAAAATACCACACAGAAGACAATACTGAGTTTGTGTGACTTGTACAAACAGGATTATATAAAACACAATGAATTTAAATACATAATGGTAAGGCCAATAAAAGGCCTAAAATACATGATGTTTTTCAGTGGTACAGGCTACCTTCCTATGCCTTCATTCTCACAATGTAGCTTGGTAGAAAAGCTCATAAAGATTGTTTTTACACTGCTTTATTACCTGGTGCTAATGTGTGCTGTTATGGGGCTTGTATTAAATATAAAACATAATAAGACCAAAGGGCTGGTACAATGGCTTATGGTAATGAGTATTCTGCTTATTATCACGGTGGTTGTTTTCGATTCACCAATACAAGAGCCACGTTATTCAGTTCATATTTTTATGATGTGCATTCTGTTTGCTACCTATTTTATCGATAGGGTATTGCCGGATAAACTTGCAAAGGGTGGCTGATTTCCCTGCTTTGTGTTTTGTTCCTATATTTGTTGCTTAACTCACTATACTATTGTAACGATAATGAGCAGTTTATCCATAGTAGCAACAGTATATAACGACGCCGAGATCGTTCCACTTTTAGTGGCAGAAATTATAAAGAACATTCCTGCGGAGATTCAAAAATATGAGATAATTCTTGTAAACGACTACAGCCGTGATAATAGCGAGGAAGCTATAATAGCAGAGTGTAAAAAAAATACAAGCGTAAAGGGCATTTCGCTCAATAGAAACTTTGGCCAACAAATAGCTATGAGTGCTGGTATGCAACATGCAAGCGGAGATCTTGTTGTAATAATGGATGGGGACTTGCAAAACCCGCCATCGGCTATTCCGATACTGATCAGCAAAGTTCAGGAAGGGTACGATATTGTATATACAGCTTCTAAGAAACGGAATGGAATTATAGATGCCTTTACATCTTATATTTTTTGGGCTTTACTGACCAAAATATTTAAAATGAATGTAGTTAAGCATCAGCTGATGCTTAAAATAATGACAAAGGAGTTTATTCAGAAGTTCAATAAATATGGCGAGAACACACGAACAATAGATGCTATTGTTGCTGATATAAGTTCAAACTATACAGTGCTGCCGGTAGAAAATCAAAAGCGTAAATATGGTCGTTCGAACTATAATTTCTTTAAGCGTGCCAATATTACCTTAGATATGATAATAAGCCTGAGCTCTGCGCCGCTGAATTTTATGATATACCTGGGCCTTTTTATATTTCTGGCAACCATAATAGGCGTAATATATTACATAGGTATTTACCTGTTCGATACGGTTCCGCCAGGATACACCAGCATGCAATTATCAATATTCTTTTTCGGTGGGCTAACAATACTTGTGCTGGGGATTATTGGCAGGTATTTATCGGGCATTTATGCTGAAGTACGCCGCCGCCCATTGTTTCATATTAAGAAAACATACAACTTATAGAGAGGCTTGCTGCGGATAATTTTATGAAAAAGCTGTTTATTATACAAACTAATTATATTCCCTGGAAAGGTTATTTCGACGCAATAAATACGGTGGATGAGGTAGTATATTATGATACTATGCAATACACTAAGAATGACTGGCGGAACAGGAACAAGATTAAAACCCACCAGGGAACACAGTGGCTTACGATACCCATTGATGTAAAAGGCAAAATGCATCAGAGGATATGCGATGCAACGGTGTCGGACAAATACCTGGACTGGAGAAAAGGCCATTGGAATGCTTTACAGATCAATTACTCCAAATCAGCTCATTTTAAAACATACTACAGCGAGTTTGAAAATATTTACAAGAATGATAATGAAACGAACCTCAGTAAAATAAATTATTCGTTTATAAGCCTTATTAATTCTATACTTGGAATAAAAACACCTGTACGTTGGTCAAGTGAATTTGAGCTGAGTGGTGATAAAACAGAAAAAATAATAAACCTCTGTTTGCAGACCAACACAACGGAATATTTTTCAGGCCCTTCTGCTAAAAGCTATCTCGATAATTCGTTATTTGAGAATGCGGGAATTAAACTATCATTTCTCGATTATTCCAACTATCCTGAATATAACCAATTATACGGTGAATTTATTCATGAGGTAAGCATACTCGACCTTATCTTTAATGAAGGTCCCAACGCCCGTAAATTCATGAAAAGCTTCAGCTAAGTATAGCTTCCAGTTAAATTTTACCTTGGGCGTTCACCTATTTTTTTTGCAGGGCTGCCAACATATATTCCCCAGGGCTCAACATCTTTATTTACAAAGCTGCCGGCGCCAATTACTGCACCTTCACCAATAGTTACAGGCATAATAACGCTTTTGGCTCCTATATAAACATCGTCTCCAACAACTAGTTTTCCACCCAGTGCTTTTGCAGTACCTTCACCTAAGCCGTCTACCATTTTCAGACCTGCTGCATGAGAATAGGTGGCTGATAAGAAAACGGTACCCGGGCCTGTAGAAACCCTGTTCCCAAGAATTGTCAATCCGCCTCCCCAAAAAACAGTATGAGGTTGAACATCCGTATACTCACCAATTTGTACGCCTTCACCGGCAAAAATGAATACAAAATCCCCGATTCTGCAATGGCTGCCCAGATCAACTTTATGAGGAAGAGCTATTTTTGCCAATGGGTATATTTTTACCCCTTCTCCGCAAGACCTGAGTTTTTCTCTTACATTCTCGCCCATGAATTCGATATCCTGAATAGTATACATAATGTTTTTGTTTATAATATTATTAGTAGTTAAATCTATTGATTTTTCTGAAACATCTCTTTCCTCTTCTCTATCAGAAATCCAAATCTGTTCGCGTCTTTCTCTTTTATATAGTCGCGTAATAATGCTTCAAAATTATATTGAGGAGCCCAATCGAGTTCTTTTTTTGCCTTACTGTTATCATACAAAAAAGAGTCCATTGCAAGCGGGCGATCAGGCAGTTCAATAATTACAGGCTCAGTATCACTTCCCCAAAAAACAGAAGCAATTGTTTTGACTTCTTCTTTTAGTGTAAGATATACGGCCGACGAAATGTTGTATAAGCCACCTACCTTGTCATTCATTATTGCCTTAATAAAGGCCGACACAACATCCTTTACATAAATAATGTCTCTACCCCTGTTACTATCGCCCCAAACTTCCAGGGGCTTGCATGCCATGGCATTATCTATAAAAGTCTGGAACCCTGTTTTCATAGGTTTCCCATTTTTAAATATTTCCAGGTGAGGGCCAAAACCATAAACCGGCGGTAATCTGAAAATTATTCCCTGCATATTATAGTTTGCACGATAGTACTCAACGCAATCCTGTGCAGCGCTTTCAGAAATACTGAACATGGAGTATTCTCCGCTATATTGCTGAGACCTGCCATCTTCTTCTTTTATTGCCCTATTTTCATGCCACAGGCCTGAAGTATTTCTATGGGAACTGGCATATATGATTTTTTTTACTTCCGTTTTCCGACAAAATTCCAGAATATTAAGCGTACCTACTACATTAATATTGATGTAATCACCGGGCTCGTATTTTTTTTCTCCGTAGTTGGCGGGCTGCAATGCTGCAAGGTTAATTACTACATCGAACTTTACGTTAGGCAGTTTTTCAAAATCTGTTTTATTAGTTATATCAACCGCAACATATGGTATATTATTATCGTGGTAATATTTTTCACCAATATTATTTATATCAGAAGCAACAACAGTATGGTTTTGCTTTAATAATTCGTCTATAAGATAAGTTCCAATAAAACCGGCACCACCAAAAACAAGAATATTTTTCTTCAATATCATTCGTAACCTACATTATTTCACTCCAAAATTATGTTTTTTCATCTAGAACAAAAGAATTTCTGTTTCCAAGGATAATTGGTATGATCATTCATTCAAATTAAGTAAGAACTATAGCATATTATTTCGTTGATTAAGCAGTTTTAGCTAAAAAACGCCTTTTTTTAGCATTTCTGCAAGCTATAATAGGCGCAGGTTACCAGGCTGTTAATAAACTATTATGAAGATTAACCGTAAAATAATTTGTTTATTCCCTGAAAATTTTACTTTTGCGAAAAATTAATACCCTAGTAAAGAATGTATTGGACCCTAGAATTAGCATCATATTTAGAAGACGCACCTTGGCCTGCTACCAAAAGTGAACTCATTGACTACGCTATCCGCTCCGGCGCTCCTATAGAAGTTGTAGAAAACCTGCAGGAAATAGAAGACGAAGAAGAAGTATTTGAGAACATAGAGGAAATTTGGCCTGATTATCCTACTAAAGAAGACTTTCTGTTTAACGAGGACGAGTACTAATACACGTCATTTAGGTTTTTAAATAAAAGTAGTATTCGTGGAGAAGCCTCCAGACATATTGCTTTACTTCGGGCGCAGCAGTAATGTAAAGGAATTAAAGTCTGCTCTCGGGCAAAGTACAGCCCCTGCAATCTGCCTGGAAAATCTTTCCGGGTCGGAACCGGCGTTTATTGCCGCAACGGTAATACCTGATTTTGACAGGAACCATTTATTCATTTTAAGAGAAGCTGAAGAGGCTATTTATTTCTTCAATGACCTTGAAGACCTGATGCCGGGCAGGTCTATTTTATACTACCCGGCTGTTGCAAAAGGTGCACATAGGAAAGATGCTGATAGTTCTAATTCATTACGTAAGACAGAAGTATTAAACGCTATTCGCGATAAAAAAGGGCATGTAATAGTTACTTCGGCAGATGCTTTATGTGAAAAGGTTGTAAGTAGTGAAGCCATTGCCGAAAATACGCTTGAAATAAAAGCAGGCGATAAATTGTCCATGGATTTTGTGGTGGAACTGCTTGAGCAGTATAATTTTAACCGCAACGATTTTGTAACTGACCCGGGACAATTCTCTCGCCGTGGAGGTATATTAGACATTTTCTCGTTTTCGAGTGAATATCCATATCGGGTTGAATTCTCAGGTGATGAGGTAGAGTCAATTCGTTTGTTTGATGCTGCCAATCAGCTTTCAATAAAAGACCTGCTAACTATTTCAATAACTCCAAATTTGCAAGAGGAAGCCTTAGTAGAATCGCGCCAGAGCTTTGTAGAATATTTAAAGCAGAGCAAAGAAACCTGTCTTTGGATAAAAGATTACCCGCATGCACTTTATAAAATTGATGAAGCGTATGCGAGGATGTTAGAGGAAGAGAAAAGTACGAAGGGTTCTCTTATAAATGCAGCGCAATTTGATGCAGAGGCGGTTAATTTGCCAAGAATAGTTTGGGGTCAGCAGCCTGAAAGCGTGACCAAAACTATTGTTTTCAGTAGCTCTCCTCAGAAATCATTTGGAAAGAACTTTTCATTATTTTTTGAGGATATCCGAAAGAATGAAGAAAAGGGATATCGCAATTATATATTCACTGATACGGTTGAACAGATGCAACGCCTGCATGATATTTTTGCTGAACTGAAGGAAAAATCGGGTGTTGAATTTAATTTAGATAATGCATTAGTACCTGTCTTTTTACCGATCTATGAAGGCTTTATAAGCCATGACCTGAAACTAGCTTGCTATACCGACCATGAAATTTTTGGCCGTTATCACCGGTTCAAGCTACAGGATACTTTTTATAAATCGAAGGAAGCGCTAACATTAAAAGAGCTCCAGAGTTTAAAGCCGGGTGATTTTGTAACACACATTGATCATGGTGTAGGGCGATTTGCAGGCCTGGAAAAGATTGAAGTGAATGGCAATCTGCAGGAGGCGGTCCGTATAATGTATAAGGACAATGACCTGCTATATGTTAGTATTCATTCGCTGCATCGGATTAGTCGTTTTACAGGCAAGGAAGGCTTCCAGCCATCGTTAGATAAACTAGGTTCTGCTTCGTGGAAAGCATTAAAACAAAAGACAAAGAAGAAACTCAAACTCATAGCCTTTGATCTGGTGAAAGTATATGCAGAACGTAAATCAAGGGAAGGGTTTGCTTACCATCCGGATACATATTTGCAGAATGAATTGGAAGCATCGTTCATATATGAGGACACTCCTGACCAGGTAAAAGCCACTACCGACGTAAAGAAGGATATGGAAACCCCTCACCCGATGGATAGGTTGGTTTGCGGTGATGTAGGATTTGGTAAAACAGAAATTGCCATACGTGCAGCCTTTAAAGCCGTAACAGATGGAAAGCAAGTTGCAGTGCTTGTGCCCACAACTATTTTGGCCTTACAGCATTATAAAACATTCAGTGCACGATTAAAAGAATTTCCTTGCACGATAGATTACCTCAATCGTTTCCGTTCAGCAAAAGACAGGAAGGAAGTATTAGCAAAACTGGCGCAAGGGAAAATAGATATTATTGTAGGAACACATCAGTTAGCAAATAAGGAAGTAGTGTTTAAAGACCTGGGTTTATTGATCGTTGATGAGGAGCAGAAATTTGGTGTTGGAGTAAAGGACAAATTAAAAACGTTGCGTTCTACAGTTGACATACTTACGCTGACAGCAACACCTATACCACGCACCTTACAATTCTCACTAATAGGTGTGCGCGATCTTTCAGTAATTAATACGCCGCCGCCTAATCGCTACCCGGTGCAGACAGAGGTTAGTGTGTATAACGAAGATGTAATAGAACATGCCATTAATTATGAAATTGCACGTGGAGGGCAGGTGTTCTTCATTCATAATCGTGTTCATAATATTGAGGAAGTTGCAGGTAAAATAAGAGAGTTGTGTCCGAGAGCAAGAATTGCAATTGCGCATGGGCAAATGAAAGGGCATCAGCTGGAAGAAGTAATGTTGCAGTTTATAGAAGGGCAGGTAGATGTATTGGTATCGACAGCTATTGTGGAATCAGGCCTTGATATATCGAACCTGAATACAATTATTATTAACGATGCACAGAATTTTGGATTGAGCGATCTTCACCAATTGCGTGGCAGGGTAGGCAGGTCCGATAAAAAAGCATTTTGCTATTTGATAACCCCACCATTCGAAACATTGACACGAGAGGCTCAACAAAGGTTAGAAGTAATTGAAAAGTTCTCGGACTTAGGAAGCGGCTTCAGCATTTCAATGCGCGACCTTGATATACGAGGTGCCGGTGAT
Source organism: Bacteroidia bacterium (assembly GCA_035486275.1). GTDB lineage: Bacteria > Bacteroidota > Bacteroidia > JABEUT01 > JABEUT01 > JABEUT01. Next base: position 9,534 of record DATHNG010000085.1, on the reverse strand, counting down.
CTGTTGGGTGCTGAACAAAGTGGCTTTATAAATGATATGGGTTTGGAAATGTATCATAAGATATTGAATGAAGCAATTGAAGAGTTGAAAGAAGAATTAGGTGAAGAGAAAGCGGCTGAAATGGGAATAATGAGCGGGCAGAAAGTAATTACAGGTCCAAAGAAATATGTGCGCGATTGCCAGATGGAAACCGACGCAGAGGCATTGATACCGGATGATTACGTGAACAGTTCGGAAGAGCGTTTGCGCCTATATCGCGAGTTAAATAATGCACAGGACGATGCCGAAATGAGCCGCTTTGAAGGTGAGCTTACTGACAGGTTTGGCAAATTACCAAATACAGTGCAAGAGCTGATAAATGTGGTACGACTGCGAATGATGGCAACTGAATTAGGTATTGAACGTATTGTATTCAAGAATAAGATATTCATCTGTTTCTTTGTTTCGCAACCTGATTCACCATTTTATACTACTGATGTATTTGCCAATATTGTAGAGTACGTAAAACGGAATCCTTCTACCTGCCAGATGAAGCACGGTATCGATAAGCTTTCTCTGAATATTTCTCCGGTGCGTAGTGTGAAGGAAGCGCTCACTATTTTCGAGAAGATGAAAGAAATAAAGGTGTAAACTATTTGTATATTTGGGTAAGTAAAGTAATTACTCATGAAAAATCTTTTTTATTTTTCCATTATTATATGTTTTTTTTTGACCTCTTGTGATAGTATTACTAATGGCTATAGGGCTATGGGTTATAACAGCACCGGCCTTAAGAAGTATAATATAAAGGATTATAAAGGAGCTATTGAGGAGTATAATAAAGCAATTGAAATAGATTCCGAATTTTCAACGGCATATTATAACAGAGGGCTAGCAGAATATTTTTTACTTAAATATAAATATGCGCTAAATGATTACTCAAAAGCTATTAGACTAAGACCCAATTTTGCTTCGGCATACTATTGCAAGGGAGAAATAGAGTATAGTAATGATGAATATAAAAAGGCATATTCTGATTATCTAAAAGCGTTTTCATTGGACTCAAACAAGGCCGCATACTGTTTTTGTGTAGCGAAGGCAACAAAAAGCCTACAACAATATTCACAGGCTAGAAAGTATTACAATGAAGCCATTATGTTAGATTCTTCTTATGCAAAAGCATATAATGGTATGGGTTTGCTTGAGTATGATTTGGGTAACTATCAAAAAGCTGAAGAGTATTTCACAAAAGCAATTAGGAAATCATTCCCTGAAGCAGGTTATTTTGATAATAGAGGTGAAGCAAGAAATAAACTGAAGAATTATGTCGGAGCAAGAAAGGATTATGAAAGGGCTATTTCTATAGATTCTACTTGCAGTGCAGCATATAATGATATTGCTAATCAGGAATTTGATAGTGCTAAATATGCAAGATCAATTTATTATTATTCAAAGGCAATAGAATTTGGTAGTAATCATGCAACATACTATGATAACCGCGGTGGTGCTGAGGATAAGGTTTTTGAAAGATTAGCAGCAAAGGGTGATTATATGAAAGCAGTTTCATTAGATACTAACTCTGACTGGAAGTATAACCATCTTGCCAATGAGTTTTACTATGAGGGAAATTACGATACGGCACTTATTTATTACAATAAGGCTATATCGAAAAAGCCAATGGATGAAGTATTGTACAACAATAGGGGTAACGATGAACTTAAATTAGGTGAATATAAAGAAGCAATGCAAGATTATAACAAAGCAATTGAGTTGAAACCTGATTATGCCCTAGCATATAGCAATCGGGCAGATTGTGAGAAGAAAATGGGCGATAAGAAAGCAGCTGCGGCTGACATTCTTAAAGCAGGCAGTAAATAAATCCTTATTCCCTTTTAATTTACATACTATTAAACTAATGGATAACCCAATATTAATAGGGGGCTTCTGTTTTTAGGGGGTGTAACTATTCAATTATTTGATAATCAACGTATTGTAAAATAAAAACACCCCAAAACGGAAACCCCCTGAAACCCCCTGCCTCAATCTGGGTCTCTATCATTTACGTACATTAGCTGCGAACAAGGTAACGAATGAAAATAGCCATTATAGGTACGGGTATTGCAGGCATGGCCTGCGGGCATTTTCTGCAAAAGAATGCTGAAATATCTTTTTACGAGAAGAATGATTATGCAGGTGGGCATACCAATACCATAACTGTTGATGAAGATGGCCAACCGGTTTATATAGATACCGGTTTCATGGTCTTCAATCATGTTACTTACCCTAACCTTGTTAAGTTATTTGATGAATTAAAAGTTCCTACTTTCCCGACCTCTATGTCATTCAGTGTGCAATACACTCCTGATAGGTTGGAGTATTGCGGCTCAGGCTTGAATGGTTTATTTGCACAGCGGAAGAATATTTTTAACCTGCCTTACATACGAATGCTAAAGCAGATCGCACGTTTTAATGATGAAAGTATTAAGATATTGGATGCCCCGAATTATGCGAGCCACACATTAGGGCAATACATAAAAGAAAAAGGTTTTGGCAATGATATGTTTTGGAAGTATTTAATGCCGATGAGCTCAGCGGTATGGTCAACACCGCTGGATAAAATGGTCGATTTTCCGGCACAGACTCTAATTAGGTTCTTTTATAATCATGGCTTTTTGGGACTGAATACACAGCACCAATGGTACACAGTTAAAAATGGAAGTAAGACGTATAGGGATATAATTATGGCGCCCTTTAAGGATAAACTGAGATTGAATGACCCTGTGATAAAAGTAATCAGGAAAGATGATAAGGTTGTGGTGAAAACAAAAAACGGATCGGAAACAGAATTTGATAAAGTAATTATTGCAGCGCACGGTAATGAAGCACTGGCAATGCTTGATAACCCTACTCATGATGAGCAAAGGCTCTTAAGTAAGTTCCATTACCAGGCAAATCATACAGTGTTGCATACCGATGCTTCGGTAATGCCAAGGAATAAAAGAGTATGGTCATCATGGAACTATAGAGTAGAGGAAAAAGAAGGAAAAACGTATGCCTCGACAATTTACTGGATGAATAGCTTGCAAAAAGTATCGAACAAGAAGGACTATTTTGTTTCATTGAATGACCCGGGAAATATTGACCCTAAGAGAATACTCAAGGTGATAGACTACGAACACCCTTTGTTTGATGTGGATGCGGTAAAGGCACAAACTGAATTGAAAACAATAAATGAAAGTGGTCCGGTTCACTTTTGTGGCAGCTATTTCAGATACGGTTTTCACGAAGATGCTTTAAAGTCAGCAGTTGAGTTGTGTGAAGGATTAAAAAAGAGAATGCAATAGAACGCAGATGACACGGATTCATTAAGATATTTTATGATCAGTTTTAATCATAAATAATCTGCGGTATCTGCGTTCCATTATTAAGTAACTTAGTAAAATGAACTCTGCCCTGTACTTATGTAGTTTAATGCATAACCGCATGGAACCTAAACCGCATAGGTTTCATTACAAGGTGTTCATGTTCTGGCTCGACCTTGATGAAATTGATTCAATAGCAAAGAAGTTTTGGCTGATTAGCAGAAACAGGTTTAACATGTTCAATTTTCGTGACTCAGACCATTTGCAATTGCCGGCAGATAAACCCGATAGAACAAAGAATACCAAACAGCAAATCACAGACTATTTGCTTTCTCAAAATGTAAAACTGCAAAACCCTAAAATATTTCTTCTCACAAATTTGCGTACACTGGGGCATCAGTTCAACCCTGTTTCTTTCTATTATATATATGAAAATGAACAACCGATTTGTTGTGTAGCAGAAATAGGAAATACGTTTGGCGAAATGAAACTTTTCCTGCTCGGTAATGAAACTTTGCAGAAAAATCTTTTTTTATATCGAACAAAGAAGTATTTTTATGTTTCACCCTATATCGAACACGACGTGGAATTTGATTTTCAACTTGCCTTACCTACCGATAAACTAAATCTCCGCATAGATGATTATAAGGATGGCAGGCGGTTCTTTATAGCTACGCTTACAGGTGTAAAAAAGAAATTGACCCAATTTCAACTGATTTGGTATGCTATCAGGTTCCCTTTTATTACCGTGAAGGTTATTACCTTAATACATTGGCAGGCTATGTTATTGTGGTTAAAGAAGATACCTTATCAAAAAAAGGCCGACAACGCTAATCTGCAACGTGACGTTTTACGTAAATATCCTCAAAGTTAATTACTATGGAAGCAATTACACTTACAGGAAAAAGAACATGGTATGAAAGCATAGTATTGCAATTCCTTTCTGCTATGGAAAAGGGATCAGCAACTATTACCATGCCATCGGGTGAAATTATCAGCCTTGGAACCCGGGGTGGGAGCGTGCATGCTAATATTCTAATATCAGATAAACGGTTTTTTGAGAAATGCGTGCTGTTTGGTGATATTGGTTTTGGAGAAGCATATACTGAAGGATATTGGGAAACAGATAATATTACCAATGTTATTCGCTGGTTCTTGTTAAATATTGAAGATGCACCATCTGTTTCGGGTAGTAAAGTAAAGAGCGGCATATTGAATATTCTGAGGTTTATCAACCGGCTATACCATATCAAACGCAAAAATGATCTGGAAGGGTCAAGAGAGAATATTTCTGAACACTATGATCTGAATAATGATTTCTTTAAGCTCTTCCTTGACCCTAGCATGACCTATTCAAGTGCTTATTTTGAAACCGAAGGGCAAGATCTGCAAGATGCACAATTGGCCAAGTACGATAATTTGTGCCGTGATTTAAAACTGAAACCAACAGACAGTGTGTTGGAAATTGGCTCTGGCTGGGGTGGTAATGCAATATATATGGCTAAGAAATATAACTGTAAGGTCACTACCGTTACTATTTCAGAAGAGCAATATAAAATGGCTAGGGAACGCGTTGAGAAAGAAAACTTAAGTGATAGAGTTGAAGTAAAACTGATGGACTATCGTCTTATTCAAGGACACTTTGATAAGATAATATCGATAGAAATGCTGGAAGCTGTAGGCCACGAGTTTTTGGATGCTTTTTTTAAGAAATGCCATGACTTGCTCAAACCCAAAGGTGTTTTGGCATTTCAGGTAATAACCAGCCCTGACCCACGTTATGATAGCATGCGTAAAGGAGTTGACTGGATACAGAAACATATTTTCCCGGGTACATTGCTTCCATCGGTATCAGCTATAAATGGAGCCATAAACAGGACCGGAGAATTAACGATGATGAACCTTCGTGAAATGGGCTTGCATTATGCAAAGACGCTTGAAATATGGAAGCAAAAGTTCAATGAAAATTTGAACGAAGTGAAGAAACTTGGGTTTGATGAGAAGTTCATACGCAAGTGGAACTACTATTTAAGTTACTGCGAAGCAGCGTTTGCAACACGTAATATCAACGTTATGCAAATGGTGTATACAAGGCCTAATAACACTGAATTCTAAAAAATATGAACCTGGCAGATATGGCTAAAAAGCTGAACGTGACAAAGGATGTTACCAAAGTAAATAAACTTAAGGTTGGTGATAAAGCCCCTGATTTTCATATAAAGAATCAGGATGGAAAAGAATATTCACTGAAGGATTATGCCGGGAAAAAAGTAGTCCTCTATTTCTACCCTAAAGATGACACTCCGGGTTGTACAGCAGAATCATGTAACCTTAGGGACAACTATTCTTCATTGAAGAAAAAAGGATATGAAGTGATTGGTGTAAGTGTTGATAACGAAAAATCGCATAAAAAGTTTGCCAAAAAGTTCGACCTTCCGTTTAACTTATTAGCTGATACTGAGAAGAAAATGGTGAATGATTATGGAGTGTGGGGAGAAAAAACGCTTTTTGGAAGGAAGTATATGGGAATAATTCGCACTACCTTTATTATAGACGAAAAGGGCAAGATTGAGAAAATAATAGATGATGTAGAAACCGGTGACCATACCGCACAGGTTCTGGCTTAAGCAAGCTTTTTTGCAAAATACAGTAAGAATTCGTACCTTTGTTTAGTACAAACCTGGAAGGTAAAAATCAAAGAAATGGCTGAGAAAGAATTAGTAAAATGCTCCTTTTGCGGAAAGGATAAGAAGGACGTCTTTATGATGATAGGCGGGCTTGATGGGCATATCTGTGACCAATGCGTTGCCCAGGCCCAAAAGATCGTTGAAGAAGAATACAAGCAACAGACTGATACCAAGAAGATTCAACTTGTTAAACCTGCTGAAATAAAGAGACAGCTGGACGAGCATATAATTGACCAGAATGAGGCTAAGAAGATAATGTCGGTTGCAGTGTATAATCATTATAAGAGGATATTACAGAAGACTACAAAGGGTGAAGATGACGGAGTGGAAATTGAAAAGTCGAACATATTATTGGTTGGTGAAACAGGTACCGGAAAAACTTTGCTTGCACAAACCATTGCTAAAATATTGAACGTTCCTTTTTGTATTGCCGATGCTACTGCATTTACTGAGGCAGGTTATGTTGGTGAAGATGTGGAGAATGTATTGGTAAGGCTTTTACAATCGGCTAATTACGATGTTGCTGCTGCTGAAAAAGGAATTGTATTCATTGATGAAATAGATAAGATATCTCGCAAAGAAGGCGATAGCCCATCCATTACACGTGATGTTGGCGGTGAAGGTGTGCAGCAGGCTTTATTGAAAATGCTTGAAGGTTCGGTAGTGAATGTTCCTCCGCAAGGCGGACGTAAACATCCTGAACAAAAGATGATATCGGTAAACACAAAAGACATATTATTTGTTTGTGGTGGTGCTTTTAATGGAATTGATAAGAAGATAGCCCGCCGTGTACAATCACACGCACTTGGATACTCAAGAGGAGCTGAGTCAGAGGAAATAGACCGCGAAAACTTATTGCAATATATTTCACCTGAAGATTTAAAAAGCTTCGGATTGATACCTGAGTTTATTGGTAGGTTACCGGTAATTACATACCTAAGCCCGCTTAGCAAAGAAAGCTTAAAGCGTATACTTACAGAACCTAAGAATGCATTGATCAAGCAATACACCAAGCTATTTAAAATAGATGATGTAAAACTTACTATTGACAAGGGCGTGTATGACCTGATAGTTGAAAAAGCTATTGAGTATAAACTTGGTGCAAGAGGTTTACGTGCTATATGTGAAGCTATACTTACTGATGCTATGTTTGAAACACCTGGCGATTCTGAAGTTAAGGAATTACATATTACACTTCGTTACGCTAAGGAAAAGATACAGCGTTCATCTGCACTTAACAGGCTGAAGGCAGCTTAAGCAGTTACCTTTTTAGGAATACCCAACTGGCTATGTATCTTGAGTGAAAGGCTCATGAACAATATTTTTGGGTGTGCATTTCTTTCAACGGCGTGGTAAGCTTTGTTTAGTTCTTCCGCAATAGTTGCACCACTTTCAAATGGTACATATGGAGAAAATTTTCTCAGGAAATCTTCTTCGCTTGCTTTTACATTAATTGCAAAACTGCCTAGTAATATACTCTGGCGAATGGTTTGTATAGAGTAGGCGAGTAATTGCTTTTGCTTTTCCCTGCCTATAGTTGCAACTTCGTTTATCCACTCCGAAAGTTTATCTCCATTCAGGGTTAAGCAAATACGCATCCACTCCTGAAATTTTTCGGATAAAAATTGTGCATCTTCATTTTCAGTCAGTAATACTTGCGCATACCTGTAGTTTCCTTCTGCTGATTTGGCTATACCCATTGCCTGCTCCTTTGGCGTTTTATTATTCTCCACCAAAGCACCAATAATATCCTCTTCAGTGAGGCGGGGTATTTTGGTTATTTGTGTGCGCGATAATATGGTAACAGGCAGTTGTGTGCTTTCTGTTATCAGAATGAAAATGGTCTTATCAGGTGGTTCTTCAAGTATTTTCAGAATTTTGTTGGCAGCAACCAGGTTTAGTTTTTCAGCCATCCACACAATCATTACTTTATATGAGCCTTCGTGAGATGTGAGACTCAGTTGGTGTAGTATGTCTTTACTTTCACCTACACCTATTACCGGTTGCTTATTCTCTGCATCAAGTGTGTTCATCCAATCGGTGAGAGACATATAGTTATTCTTCAGAAAGGCTTCTTTCCATTTCGGGAAAACATCATTACTTTTTTCTACATCTTTCGATAATGCAAGCGGAAAAACAAAATGTACATCAGGATGGCTGAGCTTACTAATGCGCTGGCACTGCGGGCATGCTCCACATGAATCGGTTGCCGTGCGTTGCTTGCAAAATAGGTATTGTATATAAGCAATAGCAAGTGGTAATGAACCATTGCCTTCAGGCCCCAGGAAAAGCTGTGCATGACTTATACGACCATCCGTAACAGCCTGTATAAATGACTCTTTAATATGCTGCTGGCCTACAACTTTACTGAACTGCATAACGCTAAATTAATATAAATGGAACACGGATGACACAGATTAATTAAGATTTACACGGATACTGAATTCCCGAAATCATACATCATCATAAACGATCTGCGGTATCTGCGTTCAGATTTTACTTTGTGTCTTTCTTATCGAGGTGAAGTGTGTGCCCCATTTTATCTCTTTTGGTTTCAAGGTAAAAATGGTTGTGTGGATTCGATTCTACTTCCAGTGGAACGTTCTCTACTATTTCCAGGTTATAACCCATCAATCCCGCTCTCTTCTTAGGATTATTGGTCATTAAACGGATCTTGCTGATGTTAAGGTCACGCAATATTTGAGCACCTACACCATAGTCACGCTCATCTGCTTTAAAGCCCAGTTCAAGATTTGCTTCAACGGTATCACGCCCTTCTTCCTGTAATTTATATGCACGGAGTTTATTAAGTAACCCTATGCCACGGCCTTCTTGGTTAATATAAACGATGGCGCCTTTCCCTTCTTTTTCAATAGCCTCCATTGCCTTGTGCAGTTGAGTGCCGCAATCGCAACGTAACGAACCGAAGATATCTCCGGTTACGCACGATGAGTGCATGCGTACCATTACAGGTTCACCCTTTTTCCATGTACCTTTTACAAGTGCAAGGTGCTCCTGGTCATTAGTAGTCTGGCGATAGGCTATCAGGTTAAAGTTGCCGAACTTGGTTGGCATCTTTACTTCAATATCGCGTACAATAATGGTCTCAGTCTGCAATCTGTATTCTATCAGATCTTTGATAGAAATTATTTTCATGTTATGCTCGGCAGCAATCTTCAACAGATCAGGCATGCGGGCCATGGTACCATCAGGGTTCATTACTTCTATCAATGCACCCACAGGCTCAAACCCTGCAAGGCGCGCCAGGTCAATAGCTGCTTCAGTATGCCCTGCCCTTCTCAATACACCACCCTTCATGGCGCGTAACGGGAATATGTGGCCGGGGCGTGCAAAATCTGATGCTTTGACAGATGTTTTTGCCAAAGCTTGTAATGTCTTTGCCCTGTCGTGAGTAGAAACACCCGTTGTACAACCATGGCCAAGTAGGTCCACTGAAACAGTAAAAGGGGTTTGATGTAAAGACGTATTTGATGTTACCATCATTT
>DATHNG010000084.1:0-10754 GCA_035486275.1 Bacteroidia bacterium | reverse complement strand
ATGCCTGTAATAAAACATCTTGCTTCGACGATGAGAATATAGCGGTCAGCCGTTTCAGTAACTCCTCAGGGTGAATGACGGTAACCGTTGTGCCACCATGTGTTAATGACATAGGGAAGCCGATACCTTCGCGTATATCAGTAATATGCCGAACAAAATCAACATGCTGTTCGTGGTTCATTTTGTTCCACTCGGTATGGCTAAGCTTGGTTGCAAAAAATGCTTTTAACAATGCATGTTCAAACGAAACCAAATCTTTTTCCATCAATACCGTTGCACCAATAGATGAACCCTGGTTGGCAGGCTTTATAACGCAAGGCGAGCCTATGTTTTTCTTTACCTGCTCGTATAATTTCTTTACTTCTTTACTATCAAATGCCTGTGCGCGTTCTGCAATAACAAATGCCGGTATGGCAAGGCCGCTGCTTTCCATCCATTTGCGCTGTATTGCTTTGTTCATGCCCAATGCCGATGAAAATATACCTGAACCTGAGTATGGCACTTTTATATAATCGAGCAGGCCCTGTATGGTACCGTCTTCGCCACCTGCACCGTGCAGGCACAAAAAGGCAAAGTCAATATGTTGCTTAAGTTCTTCGGCTTTAATTGGTTTGCCCAATTTCTCCAGCATTTTATGGGCAAGCTTGCTTTCAGCGTCTTTTAATGATTCGGCATATACCTGGTAGTGGTGTGGAGTAGGTGGCAGATATTCAACCGGCGGATAGAAATCGCGTATGCTGCCTTTGTACACATATTTCCAGTCGAGGATTACGAAATTGCCAAAGCTGTCGACGAAAATAGGTACGGGCTCGAACAAGGCTTTGTTCAGGTTGTCGTAAACGGTCCGGCCACCCGCAAACGATACTTCACGCTCCCTCGAATAGCCCCCGAAAATTATACCTATGCGCAACTTCATATACTATTTACCTGTTTTAAAACCTATTCGTTTTCGCTTTGCCTGACTTACTTCCTGTTCGTCCTTCTGTATTAAATATGTAAGTGCTTGTTCAATATCACCAAATCGCTGATTGTATTTGCTTTCCATCTTTTTCAATTTCTCCGTTAAATCTTTATGAGAAAGCGCATAATTTCTCATAAGTACAAATGCCCGCATAATGGCAATGTTTATTTCAATTGCTTTATCTGAATTTAGTATGCCACTTAACATAGCAACGCCTTGTTCTGTAAAAGCAAAAGGCATGTATCTTAGTCCTCCTCGTTTTGAGGTCACAATTTGTGACCTCAAAGAAGGGTCTGGTTTTGAGGTGCTGAAATTGCACCTCAAATTTTCCCATTCTTTCTTTGTTAACTCAAACATAAAATCCTCAGGAAAACGTTCGATATTACGTTTTACTGACTGCTTTAGTATCTTGGTCTCTGTGCAATACAGTTCAGCAAGGTCAAAGTCGAGCATTACTTTATGCCCTCTTATTTCGTATATCCTGTTCTTAATTACCTGTAATTGCATTACCTTATATACTTAAGCTACAAAGATAGGGAAAGGACAAATTCCTTTAAACCCTTTTTTAAGTGTTATTAACAGGGTTGTTAACTGATGACAAGGCTTTCATTAAAATTACTGTAAGCATGGAAACATCTCAAGGTAATTGCTTTTACATTTTATTATGTATAAATATTACATTTGTATAACTGAACCTGCTCACCAACTAAAATTCAATGAACATTAAGTTATTGCCACTTTTTTTATTGCTGTTTCCGGCATTGGGCTTTTGCCAGAAACAAGAGAAAATATATTATGATGTTGAGCACAAAGGAACCCGCGATTCTTCGAATGCATCGTATTACCGTATAGCTGATTTTAACAGCAATGGTGAACCAATAGATTCTGTTAAAGACTACTATATGACAGGGGAAATAAGGGGTAGGGGAATTGCAATAAAAATTGACAGAACTGATGATAGTGCCACAAAATGGAAGGGACAGAGAATTACGTACTATAAGAACGGAAGAATAAAAGGCCTGCATAATTTTAATAAGTATGGCAAGCCAGATAGCACCAATATCAGTTATTATGAAAGTGGTATGCTGCAAAATGAAATTAATTTTAAGAATGGTGTTGTTGTAGGAAAATTCTATAAAGAATGGAATGAATATGGCGCCGGAGTGAAAGTTTTTGCTGATCATTTTCATAATGGGAATGCTTACGACTGGCCTTTAAACTGTAATGAAAGACATATATGTAAAATTATTGCTGACTCAGGCTTATATATGGCTTCTCTTACTGATGATAAGCCTGTAGCCCAGGCTATAAACCTACCGCTTGATCTTGACAGAACCTATGAAATAGCAACCGTAGTTGATTTTAAAGGCGGGGATAAAAGTTTATTACATGGGCTAATATGGGGCTTTGCCGATTGGAATAATTATAATTTCTTTTTTATAAGTGCCGATGGGTATTACAAGGTTGGCACTATAAGAGAGGGGATTTTAGAATATGCCATGCGTGATATGTATTCTGATTTAATACGGAAGGGTATGGCAAGGAATGTATTGAAAATAATTAGCACCAGAAGATCCGGCACTGAATATACAATTAATGGAAGAAAAGTTTGCTATACAAAGGTTTCTGTACTCAGGGGCAATTTTACGGGCTTTATGGTTGAAAAAGGAATTCAGCAAAATCTTTTCGAACACTTGTTGGTAAAGCAGAACCTTGATACAAATGAAAACCAGCCTGATTCATCGAAAATGACGCAAGTGCCGGGTTCTTATCCGGGTAACCCAAACGGTAATGAATTCAAGGGTTGGCGTGGAGAAGGTTCGGGTTTTTTTGTTGATCCCAATGGTTACATTGTAACCAATTACCATGTTGTTAAAGAGGCTACTGCAATTGAGGTAGATGCTATACAAGGTGGAGACAGGGTGTTTCTTAAAGCTGTGGTTATTTCTGTTGACAAGGACAATGACCTTGCCGTTATAAAAATAACTGATGATAAATTTAAGCCCTATTCTTCATTACCCTATAGTTTAAAAACAGAAACAAGTGATGTGGCAACCGATGTTTTTACATTGGGCTTTCCGCAGGCAGATATTTTAGGGGTTGAGGTGAAGTTTACTGACGGTAAGATAAGTGCAAAAACAGGTTTTAAAGGTAACCCTGCCTGGTACCAGGTATCGGTGCCGCTTCAGCATGGTAATAGCGGAGGGCCTTTGTTTGATTACGATGGTAATATTGTAGGTATAGTAAATGCAGGCGTTGTTCAGGATCAGAATGTTAACTATGCTATAAAAGCAAGTTACATGAAAAGCTTTTTAGAATCGCTTACTGAACGATTTGTATTACCGAATGATACTTCACTTGCAAATAAGCCGCTTACTGAAAAAATTAAAGCGCTTAGCAATTATGTAGTTATGATAAAGGTTAAGTAAGCCCGAATTACAGTGTAAACAACACCTTAACTGTTAATAACCGGCTGCCAATGCTTCCGTAATTGCCTTTGCCAAAGAAATAATATTGAATGTTTCCGTCCTTTATCATATCATTTTCCCCGGTACCGCTATTCATTAAACCGTATTCGGGCGAATATTCTGCTATAACGGCAGTGTGTGCATCAATAGGAATGGTAAGCCCTATGCCCAGGTGAAATGCCAGGTTGAATGCGGCTACATCGGCATTTGATTCGCTTACAGATATTGCTGCACCTGATGAAGTAGTACTATAATGATACCAGTTTGTATTAGCTGCCTGAGTTAAATTATAAATTGTTTCTGTAACAGAGCCTGATACCTTTTTACTTATCAAAAACTCAGGGCTTACTCCCGCTTCAACATAAAAATTTACTTTGTTTACATGGCCGCTTGCGTAACGTACAAGTAAAGGCAGTTTTATAAAGCTATAGGAGTATGTAACATTAGGTGTGTAGCCCACCAATATACTTGTGTCGGTTGTTATTGAACGGAGTGTTGTAGGTACGTCGCCATAAGCGTTGGTTGAAGGTAGTGAGCTATATACATAATTATATGAGTATTGTTCATATTGAAGCCCTGCAGAAATGCCAAAGCCTGAATGAAACATGTAACTAAGTTCGCCGCCCAAATTAATATTCGTTCCGCTTTTGTATACACCACTTACCGCATCCGGAGAAGCTGAGCCTATTGCCACAGCTGGGGCAATGTAAAAACCGTGCCACAGGTTGGCTGTGTCTACCGGGGTTGGTTTAGTTACAGGGCCTTGCGGTTCAATCTGGAAATCATTTTGCGCCATAATATGGCCCGACATAACAATAAGGGAAATGAAGAATACGAGCTTTTTTAAATCCTGTTGTATGTACATAGCCTATAAGTATGAAAAGTTTCCGCTGGCCGAAGCTGTAGCTGTTGAAGGAAGTTCCGCTATGAAATTAAAGCTGCCGTAATATCTTCCGCTACTACTTATTGAATCTATTCGCATGCTGCCTGTACCGTATGTTGAATTGGCTACATATGTATTGCTGCCATCGTAAATGCTTGCACTGAACCCGGCCGAGTTGAAGAAGTAGGAGCCGGGCCCTGTAGTTTTCGGGAAAGTAATTGTAACTACATAGCTGCTATTAGTTCCTGTAAGAGAGAGACTTGTTCCGGTTGTTTTTTTACCCGGTGTAAATACCATGGTTGAGCTACCGTTTACAGATGCAGTAAAAGCGGAATCTTTTGTAGTATTCGTTGAACTAATATAACCCAAGGAAGGTATGCCATAAGGCTCAGGGTTTGCTTTCTGGCAGGAAGCAAAGTTTAATATTAAAGCATAACCCAACACCAGTACGAATACTTTCCGCAAGTGCATTACAAAAAAACAATCATGAAATGATGCTTAGTAGAATACAAATATATTAATAATCATTTAGAGGCTTCACCCTGCTCTCTTGTTACACAAAGAGATGGGTAGGGATGTCATTATTTTATAAGAAAGAGAACTACTGGATGAACCAATTCAGGGGTAAACCCCAACCAATTTGATTAACTTTGCGTAATAGTAGAAGTAATTGAACCACCATACCTTGAAATGAAATTAAACCTGGTAATTATTTCTTTATGCTGCCTGTCAATTAGCCTATCCGCTCAAAAGTGGACAGTTAAAGATCCTTTTGAGCAAAAAGTATTTATTGAAAATAATGGCGGGCAATTTGATGGCGGAATAGGGAGTAAAGACAAAAAGATTCTTTACAGTGCTGTTATTAAAGGCGTTGCTCTGTATTTTACAACTGATGGCGTAACATACAAGTATAATGAAGTGGTTGCCGATAGCTCGGATAAAGACAAACACGAAGAACAAGATCACATTGCTACAAAACTTATACCTCATTATTTTTCGTTGAAGTGGGAGGGCGCCAGCCTAAACCCGGGCATTGAACCTGAGAATAAAGAACAAGCGTATAATACCTATTATATAACCGGACATAATGTAATAGCGAACGGATATAAAAAACTGCTGTATAAAAACGCTTACCCGAATATAGATATAGAATACTCTTTTCCGGCAGATAGTGCAGGGCTGGAGTATAGTATAATAGTACACCCGGGTGCAGACCTTTCAAAAGTAAAGTTATATTATTCAGATGCCGGCAAGGTATGGCAAAACTCCAATGGCAATATTGAAATGCAAAGTTCATTCGGCAAGTTCATTGACCATGCCCCTTTAAATAGTTTTTATAATGGAAATAAAGAGAAGGTAAGCTGCTCGTTCAAACTACTTGACAATGAAATAACTTTTGATGCAGGCAATTACGACCATGCTAAAACATTAATAATAGATCCATGGGTGGTTAACCCGGGTTTTACCGGCTATGATAAGGGATACGATTTAGATTACGACTTTGCAGGTAATGTATATGTATATGGCGGCCTTCCGCCTTACCAGGTAGAAAAGTTTAATAGCAATGGCATTGCTCAATGGATGAACAACTTACCATTTGATACTACAGAATTATGGGCAGGCGATATAACGGTTGACCACAGGGATGGTTCTGTTTATATTGTAAAAGGGCTTTCGGGTTTTTACATGGTCAATACGGCCGTTAAGTTGAATTCTGCCGGAATGGTTGTTGACACTTTCGGCTACGAGGACGCATGGGAAGCGTGGAGAGTACGTTTTGATTATTGCAATAATCAGCTGGTGATAGGTGCTGGTGACGTTGTACAGGCATATACCATGGATACCAACCTACAGAATAGAAAGAGTGTAAATGTACTGGGCGCTCCGGCGGCTTCAACCACCCTGGATATGTGCCTGCTGGCGCTCGACCTTCAGGGTAATGCTTATATGGCAACTAATACACATTCTTTCGGCACGGGTGGTTACGATGATTTGCTTCTGAAAACTTCCCTTCCCTTTCTTACACCAACACTTTATAAGGTGAACGATGGGCACCCCTTTATAGAACTGGCATCGTTAATGTATTACCCTGCCCAGGTTAATGGCCCACCATTTTATTATGCCAACGGGTTTAACGGTATGGCAGCAAATAAAGCGCTGGTTGTAACATATGACGGCGCTACCTTGAAAAAATGGGCACCTGGCAGTGGTGTATTGGAAAAAAGTATTGCTGTTACTTCAACTCCTTTTTTGTGGGGAGGAACCGATATGGACTGTGCCAGCAATATATATGTTGGTAATTACAATTCAATAGATGTATTTGATTCTAACCTTACACAGTTATATAGCGTTTCTGTTCCGGACACAATATATGACGTGAAGCTTGGTAATAATAATGTGTATGCATGTGGTAAAAAATTTGTTTCCTCAACCCCTTATAGTTCCGATTCTTTGTATCTTGAAGTAAAACGAACTCCACCTACATCCTGCTCGGCATGTGACGGCAAAGCAGCAGTGTATATAAAAGGCTGCGGGCTTGATTCAGCCTCCTACACATACCAATGGAGCAACGGACAAACTACTGCGCTTGATACCGGCTTATGTAATGGTACATTCACTGTTTCGGTAACTATCAACTGCCTGCTGAAGTTTACCGACACTATAAATTTCCCGGGCAAAAACACCGGCGGTATTACTATAAATGGCTCATCTAAAAATCTTTCCTGTGGGGTTACCAATGATGGATATGTTACCGTTACGGTTTTCGGTGGAACCGGTCCCTATACGTATGACTGGATGCCATCGGGCAATACAACTGATTCTATAGGAGGGCTTACTGCAGGAACATATAGTATTGTAGTTACAGATAAAAGTGGCGATTGTAATTCAGCTGTTTTTACTATAAATGCAGCCCCTGCACCCGTAATAAAATTGACAACTCTGCAAAATGAGTCGTGCTCTGGTTCTAAAGATGGGCTTGCTAAAATCACAGTTTCATCAGGAACACCGACTTATACGTATAACTGGCAACCCGGTGGCGGAACTAGCGATTCAATTTCAGGGGTTTCAAGTGGCACTTATACAGTTACTGTAACAGATAGTAAAGGATGCATTAATACAGATACCGTGCATATAGCCGATGTGTTTGCAGGTGGGGTAAAGGTTACTACCACCAATAGTTGTAGCGGAAGCAACACGGGGTCAGCATTTGTTTCTGTCACCTCGGGTTCGGGGTTGTATATAATTACATGGTCCAATGGTCATACAGGAGGTACTGTATCAAATCTTGGCGCAGGTACATATTATGTAAATGTGCGCGACTCAAACTCGGGTTGTGCTGTAACCGATACTTTTAAAATAAATCAAGGAACTTCACCTGCTATAAGCATATCTCAAACAAATGAAACATGTTATGGGCAAAGCATAGGCAGTGCTTCGGTAAGTATTATTGGCGGAAGTGGCAGTTATACATGTAACTGGAGTACAGGTAGTGGCAATACATCTGTTTCCAACTTACCCGCAGGAACATATTTTGTAACAGTTGCAGACTCTGCACAATGCTCCACTACAAGTCAAATAATTATAACACAACCAGCACAAATAAATGCAACTATTGTTTCTTCAAATGACAGTTGTAAAGGAAAAAATGACGGTACGGCAACAGTTTATGCAAACGGAGGATGGGCTCCTTATTCGTATTCGTGGTCAGCTTCAGGAAACACGAATGCATCAATTAACAACCTGGGGGCAGGTAACTATTATGTTACTATAGTTGATACAGCGGGGTGCCATACAAAAGATTCGGTTACGATTATTGTAAGCCCCTTAAGTGTTGCTATTACGGCTAATGATACTATTTGCTATGGCGAAAATATAATGCTTTCGGTAACAGGTGGTGTAGTTTATAATTGGAGCAATGGGCTAAGTTCAAGCTCAATTAATGTTTCTCCCGCAACCAGTACTTCATACAGTGTAGTAGTAACAGACAATAATGGCTGTAAAGATTCGCTATATACCTGGGTATTGGTAAATCCTCTGCCTGTGGTAAATGCGTGTTGCGATACTACCGTTTTTACCGGGGAAAGTATTCCGCTTTCTGCTTCAGGCGGAACATCGTATGTATGGAGCCCGGCTTCAGGTCTTAGTTGCACCAATTGCCCAAACCCTATTGCTACACCTTCTCAGAACACAACTTATGTTGTAACAGCAACAGGGACCGGGGGCTGCACTTCCATAGATTCTGTTTTAATAAAAGTAGAAGGTTGCTCAGGCATATTTATTCCTAATGCGTTTACTCCAAATAAAGACAATCTTAATAACACATTTTTCCCGAAGGGAACCTGTGTATTGTCTTATACCATGTATGTTTTCGACCGATGGGGGCAGTTGATTTATGAAAACAACACAAGTGCCCCTTGGAATGGCCAGATTAATAACCATGGTAAAATAGTGCAGGAAGATACTTACATATATAAACTGGTAATTAATACCCCGGGCAATACTCAAAAGACATACGTGGGTAGAGTAACGGTAATTAAATAGCTTCTTTACTTAATTACCGTTTGTTTCAAAAATGCGTATTCCTTAAGTAACCTACTTAGTAGTTTCCCCTAAGCCAAACGCATGGCTGTTATTAGGCTCCCAAAGTTCAACCTTGTTCCCTTCGTTATCAAGGATATGTACAAAACTACCGTAGTCGTATTTCGCAATGGTATCTACAATTGTCACACCGTTCTTTTTCAGGTTCTCCACCAGCGCTTCCAGATTCTGCACACGGTAGTTAACCATAAGTTCTTTGTCGAAATCTTTGCTGGTTTCCTTAAAGGGAGTCCATTGCAGGTAGGTTTTTATTTCAGGATGATTAGCATCCTTACCCTCAAAGGTTGAGCCATAGTCGTTAATTGCAAGCCCAAGGTTTTTGCCATACCATTCCTTTACTGCTTTAGGATCCTTGCACTTAAAAAATATTCCTCCAACTCCGGTTACTTTTGGTGTAGTGTCGCTCATGTTTGTTTTTGTTGAATTGTTCCAACTTATGGCTAAAATAGCAATAAGTAAAATGATGATTGTGTTTTTCATGTTATTGTTGTTTTAATTTATAATACCAATTCCCCAAATAACCTCTCAGCTGTTTTATCTAAGTCAGTGCACAGGCCGGGGTGGGGCCTTGTCATTTGTATAGATGAGCTACGCACAGCAGTCAGCCAGCGAAAGCGCTCAGGTATATCAAGTTCGGCAATAGGCCCGCCCGATTTATCGCCATGCGCTATTTTTTCAAACGAGTGCAGGTTCAGGCGTACCTGTTCTATATCAAGGTCTTTGCAAAATACACCCAGTTTTTTCTCATCAATGGTGAAAAGTACTTTTATGTATTTGGCTTTTTTGCAAAACAATATAATACCCACGTTAATGAATTCTTCCCGTTCCAACACAGGCAATACTCGTATTATCGAATACTCATATAAGTGCTTTTCTTGCATCTTCGGCGTGTTTGGTAAATATATCAGAATGGGCTAAGCGGGTAAGTAAAAAGTTAAGGTATACATCTCTTAATACTTCCGGAGAGTCTCTGAGGCCCTCCCAATTTAGCCACTCATCTGGCACCATAGCTACAATTGCTTTTATCTTGTCCTCGGTAAGTATCTTTCTGAATTCAGTATCTGTTTCTGTAATAGCATTTGCCTTATTCAATAACACATGGTCCTTAATTAAGTCAAAAGGACTTTTAACATGCTTCTCCCATGTGGTCCATGAGTGCTGAAAATACAAAGCCGCTCCGTGGTCTATCAGCCAAAGCTCTTTGTTCCACATAAGCATATTGGTGTTTTTAATAGTGCGGTCTATGTTAGTAATGAATGCATCGAGCCAAACAATCTGCGAAGCCAGTTTGCCATCTATGTTAGTAACAACTGGGTCGAATGTAATAGCGCCCGATAAAAAGTGCATGGCTAAATTCATGCCCTTGCTTTTTTGCAACAGGTCCTGTATCTCTTCGTCGGCTTCGGTGCGGCCAAAGGCTTCGTCGAGGTTAGCAAAAACAAGTTCCGGCACTTTTAATCCAAGTGTACGTGCAATTTCTCCGCCAATTAATTCTGCTATAAGAGCTTTTACACCATGGCCATTACCCTTGAATTTCACCACGTACTTGAAATCGTCGTCGCCTTCGGCTAGTGCTGGCAATGAACCGCCTTCGCGCAATGGTTGTATGTAGCGTGTTACGTTTATGCTTCGTATCATGTTATAAAAGTAGTTTTTTTATAATTATGTTGTTTCCTTTTCCTGAATAGGTTTTCGTCATTGCTGTAAAGGTTACTTAATTCGGTAACAGATTTAGCTAAGAGCTAAATTTGATACGATGAGAATAAACACCCAAGACATGACCCTCCAGAGGAATTACCTGGAGAAGTACCAATTTCTCATAAAAGAGTATGAATTGGTAAAG
>DATHNG010000083.1:0-8087 GCA_035486275.1 Bacteroidia bacterium | reverse complement strand
CAGTTTCAATATCAATCGGTGTCAGGCCGTATGCAGCAAGCTTGTCCGGGTTCATCCATATACGCATGCAGTATTTCTTCTCGCCCCATACCTGTATTGAACTTACACCAGGTATTGTTTGCAATGTGTTTTCTATTACGTTCTCTGCATAGTCTGTCACCTGCATGTCATTCTTAGTGGAGCTTTTTAGTGTCAGCGCAAGAATAGCATCAGAGTTAGCATCGAGTTTGGTTACTACCGGTGGTGCATCAATATTTAATGGAAGCAGTTTAACGCCTTGTGACACTTTATCTCTCACGTCGTTGGCTGCAGTTTCCATATCTGTACCCAAGTCGAATTCAACAGAAATAGTGCTTAAGCCCTGCGCACTTGTTGAAGAAATATCACGGATTCCCTGCACACCATTAATAGATCTTTCAAGCGGAATAGTTATTTGAGATTCTATTACATCAGGGTCAGCACCGGTGTATGTTGTCTGCACACTAATTACAGGAGGGTCAATTGCAGGATAGTCGCGAATACCTAAACGATTGTACCCTATACCGCCAAACAGCACTATAATAATGGACATAACTGTGGCCATTACCGGTCTTTTTAAGCTTATGGATGAAAGACTCATATAGTTCTGCGTATAATATTATCGAACAACCTTAAATTTTACAGCACTACCCGGATGTACAAATTGTAAACCGCGGGTTATTATAGTATCACCGCCACTTATGCCTTTAACCACTTCAACTGTAGAATCAGTTCGTATACCCAGTGTTATAGCAGTTGATGAAACTATTCCGTTCTTAGATATATATGCAGATTGGCCGCTTATTTGCGGAATTACAGCTTCGGTTGGTATCATTAATGCAGTATTACTATGGTTCAATTCAATTTTGATATTGGCAAATGAACCGGGTAAAAGTTTGCCATCTTTATTATCAGCCAGTGCCCGTAAGTGAAGCGTTCTGGTGCTTTCATCTACTTTAGGATCGAGTGCATATATCTTACCCTGGAAAACATCATTATATCCGCTGACAGTAAAATTAATAACGTCATTCCTTTGTACCGAACTGGTATACTTTGCAGGAACAAAGAAATCAACTTTAACGGGCGATATTTCTTCCATATTAACCAGCACTGTGTTTTGCGATATATAACTTCCTTCACTAACATTTCTGAGGCCTATAACTCCGTCGAAAGGTGCGCGGATCTCTGTATAGCTAATTTGAACCTGTAACATTTTAATATCTGCCTCAACGCTTTTCAGGTTATTAAGTGCAATATCATAATCCTGCTGGCTTATTCCATTTATGGTGAGTAATTTCTTTTGACGTTGTTCAGTAAGTTCCGCTAATTGTTTTGCAACCTCATCTTTTTCAAGCTGAGCCTGAAGCTGTGAGTCATCTATTTTAATAAGCAGTTCACCTTTACTTACTTTACTGCCTTCGGTAAAGGATATATGTGACACTATACCTGCGATCTGGCTTTGCAGTGTAACTTCTTCATTAGATAATATAGTGCCTGTAACATCAATTTCGTTAGCTATCTGCGACATTCTTATTACTTTACCCTCAACCAATGTTACTGCACCAATGCTTTTTTGATTTTGTTGTACGCTACCGGCATCTTTATTACTTGGTTTAAACACAATAAGGAGTACAATCGCTGCAATTACTATTACCCAGGTCCAAACTTTTTTCATAATCCTTAGTAGTGTTTAGTGTACTGAAATACGTTTAATGTTTTTATATACTTCATTGAGCCGATAATGGAAATCTTTTATTTGTTGGTGATCTAATTCTTTAAGAATTGCCTTATTTACCGTACTAACAGTGTTTTTAATTTCAGGCATGTGCTTTTTTGCTTTCGGGGTTAACTGTATCCAGTATTCTCTTCTGTCTTCAGGGTTTTTAATGCGCTTAATAAATCCCTGGCTGCCTAAATCATCCAATACCCCAACCATCATTGTTTTGTCTATATGTAACGTATCGGCAATAAATTTTTGGCTACAATGATTCCCCATTTTATCCAGTAGCACTAATACAGAAAAATGTCTTTTTATACCAAGGTGTTTAAGCTTCTCCGCCAGAACGGATAAGTAAAGCCTGCCCAAGAGGTTAAACTTTCTACCAAAAGAAAACTCTTCTATTTCAAATATGGATACCTCTTTTTGGGGCATGGGGTTAATTTTAAAAGAGGCCGCAAATATAGTTTGTTTTATTAATGGTTTAGAAACTAAACTATTTAAATTTTGTTAAAATAGTTACTACTGCCTAATATGAAGTAATGCCGCCACTTTTTTATCGATAGGGAAAGTGAAATTATCTTCTGAAAGTGACTTGATTGAAAGCCATCTGAAGCTGATGGCGCCTTCTTTCATTTCAGGAAAATCAAAAACTTTTTCCGAAGTATGTAAAGAATATGGTGATATAGCTTTTATGGTGTAATAGATACTTATTACCTGTGCCTTTGCATTAAATGCTGATGGTTGGAAGAAATCGGTTGTGTAAAAATGCTTTACAACTTCAACCATAATACCTGTTTCCTCTATCATTTCTCTTTTAATAGCATCTAATGTGCCCTCACCAAACTCTAAGCCGCCGCCAGGGAATTTAGTAATAGAGCGGCCATGTATCAATTCATCGGCTACAAGTACATTCCCGTTTTCGATCAACAGGCCATAAACACGAACATTAAAAGGATATGACATACGTTAGTATTGTATAAGAAGCAGCAAAATAAGCATATAATTTCATTAGGGTAATCAACAGTAGTGTGTTAAGAACAGTATAATTAACAGATCATAACCATTTCTTAAACTCGGTAGCTTTGTTTAATTTTATGTATGTATGACAACCATATTGAAGCAATTGTTAATTTTTAGTGCAGCGATCTTATTGATCTCGCACGCTTCGGCAATGTCGTCACAGGAATATATTCAAAAGTATAAGGACTGCGCCATAGAGCAAATGCTGGTGTACAATATACCTGCTAGTGTTACATTGGCTCAGGGCATGCTTGAATCAGATTTTGGTAATAGCCCTTTAGCTAAATATGCAAACAATCATTTTGGTATTAAGTGTCATGAAGATTGGAATGGAGCGTATTATGCGTATGATGATGATGAGAAAGGGGAGCATTTCAGAAAATACCCAAGTGTTGATGATTCATACCGTGACCATGCTCAATTCCTGAGGTCACGCCCATGGTATTCTTTTTTGTTTCATTTCCCCCGTACCGATTACCGCGATTGGGCTATGGGCCTTTCAAAAGCAGGCTATGCAACTGCACGCAACTATTCACAACGCCTTATAAGTATTATACAAGAGAACAGGTTGTTTGTATATGACACTATATTGCAAAATCTTCAGGGCTTTGGAATACTATATGATGTGGCTCCGGCTGTTCCCGTTGTAACACAAACATTACCCGATTATGTTGTTCTTAAACAAGGCGATGGTATTTACAAAGTGGCCAGGGAGTATAATATTGACGTAAATACACTTTGCCACATCAATGGCATAAGTGTTAACTCAAAGCTCGCCCCGGGCCAAAAACTTTATTTGAAAACACAACATAAACAAAGCAGTATGCTTAATACAAAGCCGAAAGATAAAACTCCGTCTACTATACATACGGGTGTTTCGGCAATTTTAGCTCGCAGGATTGAAATAAGCGAATCCGCAACTTAATTACTTTTTGGCAATAGGAGTAAGCGAAAGGTTTTGATCTATCTCTGTTTTAAAAGACCCTTTATCTTCAATATTTATATCTTCTTTATATTCCTGAAAACCGTCTACCTGAATGCTTGCATGGTACTTGCCTGCAGGTAATATCATTACGTAGCGACCCGTAGTTCCATTAGGAATATAATTACCATACAGCTCATTGGTTTTAGCAACAAATACGCTAATCATAACATCGCTAAAACTTTTTATTTTAGCTGTTGTATCAGCACTGCTAACAAGGCCTTTTACAACCGAATATCTTTCTTCTACATCATTGAATCGTATGCGATAAATATCTAATCCGCCTAAACCGCCTTTACGCACTTGCGAAATATAACCGTAGCCATCATTTGCCGATAACCTGAAATTCATATCATCGTCGGGTGTATTAATAGGGTAGCCCATGTTTTGTACCGAGCCCCATTGATTGAGTGAATCATTCCATGTGGCTTTGTAAATGTCATACCCACCCATGCCGGTGTGGCCCTGAGAGCTAAAGTAAAGTGTCTTGCCATCGGGTGAAATATTCGGAAAATCTTCATTGCTTGAAGTATTTACTGCAGGCCCTACGTTTTGCGCTGTGCCCCAGCTACCATTCGGAAGTTTCTTGCAGGAATAAATATCAATTCCACCCATGCCACCTGCACGATCGCTTGCAAAATAAATAGTATTGCCGTCAGCCGTAATAGATGCAGCTATCTGGTGTTGGTTCTTCAGGTTAATGCTTTCAGGTAACGGAACAGGTGTGCTGAAATTCTTTCCGCCATTATCGGTAGAATAATAGATACTGCCAAAATCATCTTTCTTGAAATAATAAAACAACATGTAATCACCTTCCTTTGAAAGGCCCACAATTTCTTCGCTCTTTCCTACTGCATCAATAGGCTGACCAATTGCAGTTGCAGGCTGAAATTGTCCGTCCTTTACGTATGATATATAAATAGATGGCGTGAAATTATTTGCAGATACTTTTTCTTTACCGACCCCTTCACGCTTGCTGTTAAAAAGAATGAACGATTCATCGGTGGGCACAAAGGGGTAATAATCGTCGTAACCGGAATTTATATTCTTGCCCAAGTTCTCAAACGTAACGTTAACGGGGAATTTCATCAATTCCTTTGCATTCATGCAATACTGTATTTGTACGTCGGCATCTTTAATGTTTTCGGGTGCACCTTTACCCTCTGTTTTAAAATCTCCAAAGGTTTTTATAGCGTCATCGAACCTGTATGCATATTGGTATGCGCGTGCCAGCAGGTAAAGTGCATTCGGGCTATGCTTTTTAGCATGGCTCGAAACCTCCAGGTAAGGAATAGCTTTTGTTTTATCAATATTGGTATTTAAATAGCATACCCCGGCGCGGTAATTGTATAATTCGTTATCGGGGTATTTATCTAATAATGTTAAATAAGCTTCCAGTGCATCATCAAAATCTTCCTGCGAAAAAAAAGCATCGGCCTGGTTAGGGCTTCCTTTTGTCATTGGGTCCTCATTCTGAGCAAGTAAGGGAACAAATGCCAGGGAAAACAATATACTTAAGGTGAGTATAATTTTTCGTTTTTGCATAATTATGAATCAGGCTATAAAAATATGAAAAGATTTGAGATTATTCTAATTGCCTTGTTTACACTGCAATTCAATTGCATATTGCTTCATATAACTTCAATTTTCAGGAAATTCATACCTATCAAGCTATTGGTTATCATCTGGTTTTAAATTTCATTGAAATTTGCTGAAATTGCAGTGTTTGTTGAATAGTTTGCGATAAATACAGCGGAACATAGATGATGCTGATTTAATATGATGAATATTGATCTGTCAATGCAAAATTAATAATGGTAATTCTTTTGTAAAAGGGAAAGCTGAGCTACTTATCAACCACTCTCCATTTTCTATTGATAATAACAATAAAATACAATAAACTATTTTGTTAAGATGTAATAATTTACATTTGAGTTAATGAAATTCAGAATATGAAAATACTTCACTTAAGCCTAAAGAAAGGTCCGTTTGAAATAATGTCGAAAGGAGACAAGAAGATGGAGTTCAGGAAACGATCGAAATGGATAATGAGCCGTTTAGTAAATAAGGATGGCTCGCTCCGCCATTACGATGTGGTTCAATTTGTGAATGGTTATAGCAAAGATGCTCCGCGCTTTCAGGTAGAATATAAAGGGTTTGAGTACGAAGACCAGGTAAGAGAATATAAGTACAACAAAGGTCCCGTAATAAAAACCAGTCCCGGAGATATTATTATAAAACTTGGAGCAATTGTAATCCCACTCTCACAAGACCGTGTCTTGTAAATAAAAATAGGAATAGCGACCTCACCCTGGCCCTCTCCTGCAAGGAGAGGGAATTACGAACTGTGAGTTGTAAAAGAAATAAGTAAAGACGGGCGCGGTTTAGCAAGTGATGCGAGTATAGGAAATTCAGGCAAGCGGGGAACAAGAGCCGCCCCAAGCACATAGTCGCTTGACTTTAGTGGATAAATAAGATGGTAAGATTGCTTCGTGCCTCGCAATGACGTTATCACTACTAATCTTAACCAATCTGCGGTATCTGCGTTCCAACCCTCACAACATTATCTTCTTCAACGATTTCGATTTCAAATAACCACGAACAAGACCATTTTGGTCGGCATAGTAAGTGATATTATGCCAGATAACCTGTTGGCATGATATGTCTCATGTGAAATGCTGTTGCCTGTCATGCTTGCCTACTAAACGGGGAAGTAGTTTCGCCTCCTATTAATTAAAAACAATTTAAAACCCCAATGAAATGAAAGCACTAGTGTATCACGGCCCCGGCAAAATGGCCTGGGAAGAAAAACCAAAACCAACAGTAGAGAAGACAACGGATGCCGTTGTGAAAATTTTAAAAACAACTATTTGCGGAACTGACCTGCATATAATGAAAGGCGACCTGCCTGCCGTTACCGAAGGCAGAATAATAGGCCACGAAGGAGTAGGTATTGTTGAAGAAGTAGGAACCGCAGTAAGCAATTTTAAGAAGGGAGATCATGTAATTATATCATGCATTACATCATGTGGCAAATGCGAGTATTGTAAAAAAGGCATGTATTCTCATTGCACCGACGGAGGCTGGATACTTGGTAACCTTATTGACGGTACACAAGCTGAGTATGTAAAAATACCTTATGCTGATAACAGTCTTTATCCTATACCTGCCGGTTCTGATGAAGAAGCATTGGTTATGCTAAGCGATATATTGCCAACAGGTTTTGAATGTGGTGTGCTGAATGGAAAAGTACGACCGGGAGATACCTTAGCAATTGTAGGCGCAGGGCCGATAGGTATGGCTGCATTATTAACATCGCAGTTCTATACTCCGTCAGAAATTATTGTAATAGATGTAGATGATAACCGCCTGGCTACAGCAAAAAAATTCGGCGCGACACACACTATCAATAGCAGCGATGGCAAAGCGGTAGAGAATATAATGATGCTTACAAATGGAAAAGGAGTTGATACAGCTATTGAAGCGGTGGGTTTATCAGCAACGTTTGAGTTATGCGAAGAAATTGTAGCTGCAGGTGGTCACATTGCCAATATAGGCGTTCATGGTAAAAGTGTTACACTGCACATGGAAACACTATGGTCGAGAAATATAACTATTACAACCCGACTGGTAGATACTATTACTACTCCTATGCTTTTCAAAATTGTTCAATCGAAAAAAATTGAGCCTAAAAACCTTATCACGCATCATTTTAAACTCGATGAGATTGTGAAGGCGTATGACACGTTTGGAAATGCAGCCAGGGAGAAAGCGCTGAAAGTAATACTTACAGCGTAAAATAACAGAATCGAATAATACCTAAAATAATAGATCATGAAGAAGATAATGCTATCGGGCATTGTGGCGGGAATAGTTTTGCTAGCCCTGAGCGTCCTGGGTTTATATGTAACTATATGGCTGTTCCCATCAATTGCCGAACAATATTTTGGCCCGGCTTTTAATACACAATCGAACAGGGTAATGATCTATTACATACATCCTTTCATTATCAGCTTGGCACTGGCATGGTTCTGGAGTCGTTATAAGGGAGTATTGACAGGCTCCTTTATAACGCGCGGCATCGAATTCGGCCTGATATATGCCTTTATTGCCACATTCCCCATGATGTGGCTTCTTTACAGTGCAATAAATGTATCACTCGAAATGCTTGTTACCTGGTTTGTACTCGGAATATTACAAGGAATTGTTTCCGGCCTGATCTTTGAAAAAATGAATCCATAATAATAGAATGTACAACACAATGAAAAAACTGAACATAATACTGCTTGCATTAGTACCATTGATTTTTGCAGGAATGCCGGCAGCAGATAGCTATACGCTCTCTCC
>DATHNG010000082.1:0-32936 GCA_035486275.1 Bacteroidia bacterium | reverse complement strand
TCTGCAGTATATCATTCAGGATATCATCCCTGTACTCAAGCCCTACAGATATACGAATAAGCCCTGGTAATACTCCCGTTTCAATACGCTGTTGTTCGGTTAATTTAGCGTGGGTTGTAGATGCGGGATGTGTTACAATTGTACGTGTGTCACCCAGGTTAGCGGTCATTGAGGCCATCTCAAGTGCATCGAGGAATTTTCTTCCGCGTTTTAACCCACCTTTAATTTGAAATGCAATCATTCCACCGCCTGCACTCATTTGCTTTTTAGCAAGTTTATACTGTGGATGAGATTTTAAGAATGGATATTTTATCGATTCTACCTCCTTATGCTTTTCTAAATACTGTGCAACCTTCAATGCATTGCTGCTATGCCTTTCCATTCTGATCGGCAATGTTTCAATACTCTTTGATAGCACCCATGCATTAAACGGAGACAATGACGGGCCCGATGCACGCAGGAATCCTCTTATCTCATCAATCATTACCTTTTTGCCAACTACAATACCCCCCATTACTCGCCCCTGTCCATCTAAATATTTAGTGGCTGAGTGTATTACAAGGTCAGCGCCAAAATCTATTGGCTGTTGAATTATTGGTGTGGCAAAGCAATTATCAACGATAAGAATTGTTTTATGCTTTTTTGAAAGTTTACCGAGCCAGGCAAGGTCAATAAGATCAATAGCAGGATTAGAAGGTGTTTCTACAAATATTATTTTGGTGTTAGGTTTAATGGCCTTCTCCCACTCTTCTGTTTTATGAATATCTACATACGTGTGCGTGATGCCAAATTTTGAAAGCTGTTTTTCCAATACCGTATGTGTAGCCCCAAAAACAGAATTACAGCAAAGTACGTTATCACCACTCTTTAATAGTGTAGCAAAAGTTGTAAATACAGCAGCCATACCCGATGCAAAAGCAACACCAGTCTCAGCATTTTCGAGTTGGCTGATCTTCTCTATAAACTCATTAACGTTAGGATTAGAGAACCGGCTATAAATATTACCCGGTTTTTCATCGGCAAACATAGCACGCATAGTTTCGGCATCATCAAACACAAAACTTGACGTTAGGTACAATGGCACTGAATGCTCATTGAACTCAGTTTTTGAAAGTTGTGTGCGAATAGCTATGGTTTCTTTATGCTTCTTCTTTGTCATCCCCTAATTAAGTTGGTACGAAAAGGTAATTGTGGCAGTTTTTTCCAGCATTTTTGAAACGGTACAATATTTATCGAGGCTAAGTTTAATTGCCCTATCAAGTTTTTCCTCATCCACCTTTCCTTTAACAATAAACTTAATGTGAATTTTTGTAATAAGTGCAGGTTCCAGATCATGATCGCGTTCATACTCTATTTCCACATCATAACTATCAATTTGCTGCTTTTGCTTTTTCAAGATCATAATTACATCCATACTGCTGCAACCGCCAAGCGATGCAATCATAGTTTCTAATGGGCGCAGGCCAAGGTTGTGTCCACCTATCTCAGGGTTTCCATCCATTTGTAAGGTTGAACCTACAACATTACGTGCTTCTAAATGGAAGTCGTTATCCAGTCTGTGTAAAGTTACTTTTGGCATAATTATTATTTTTTCAAATGTAATTGTTTTTGGCTTTTTATTTCTTTCACTTCATGTTTCACAGCAAAAGGCAAGGCAGCCACAAACACTTTTTCTTTAGTTAATAATGGTTTAAGTTCTATTAGTTGGGCAAGGCCCAATTTACCTGTGGCAACATTTTCTCCATTTATATGTTTGAGGTTCTTCAAAGGAATTTCTTTCAATACTTTACCTGAGTTTACCCTGATATATACATCAACTTCTGTAGCATTAGAAAGGCCAAGTCCATTATTATCTTTATGTTTTTCATACCGGTATTTAAACCCGGTTAATGACGCATGTACATCAGAAAGCACGGCTGCCCCGGTAGGGTAACTACCGGCACCCTTACCTGAGAAGAATTGCGTACCAGAGTGTTCCGCTTCAATTGTTATTCCATTGTACTCATTCTCTACATGATATAAAGGATCGGCAGGAGAAATAAACTGAGGCGTTACCCACAGGCTCACTTTATTGTCAGGCAACTTGTATACCTGTGCCACCTGGCGCACTTTATATCCATTGCTCTTCGCAAAATCTATATCCTCAGGGCTTATGTTCGATATGCCATAATTAAAGACCTGTTCAGGCTTAACTAACAAGCCAAAACCATGTAATGTAAGTATAGCAAGCTTGAATAAGGCATCATAACTTTCTACATCAAGCGTAGGGTCTGTTTCCGCAAAACCGAGTTTTTGTGCCTCAGCCAATGCTTTAGCATAATCCCATCCATTATTGTAAAGTTGTGAAAGAATATAGTTTGATGTTCCATTGCACAAACCTCTTATTGCACTAATAGGCTCTTGTGAAAAATAGCTATCTATCGTCCTGAGAATTGGAATACTTGCACAAACACCTGCTTCATACAACAAAGAAACATCATGTCTCTCCTGCAGAATCAAAAGTTCCTGCAAGTTTTCCACAACCATCTTTTTATTAGCCGACACTACATTTTTACCTGCTTTTAATGCATCGCGCACAATGGCAAAAGCCTCTTTTGAATCGCCACCTGTTACTTCTACTATAAGGTTAGTGTCTTTATCTTCCAACACTTCTCTTTTATCAAAACTTAGTAAATGCGCTTCCGCTTTACGTTTTTTCAGTGCATCTTTTACTACTATTCTGTTTGGTACAACCGAAGGGGTCTGGATCTGCGAAAGCTCATAAAAACCTTGTCCCACGCAACCAAGACCAAATAATCCAATCTTCGGTGCCTTTTTTGTTTTCTGATAAAAGTTCTGTATCGCTAAAGTCAGCTTAGGCACTTCAATAAGGAAACCATCGTGCCCGTACAATGAATTTATTTCCTCGTAAACAGCACTGGAAATATTATCGGCAGTAAACTTTGATTCACTTGCGGGAAACAAAATATCAGATATTATTCCCACGGTAAGAGTCTTTGCTTTTATACCTGCCAATGCTTTCTTCACCCCTCCCCTTCCACGGCCCACATTATGCGAGTCCATTATTTTAGAAAGCGTATAATAAGAAAATGCATTAAAGCGTTTCACCAGTTTCTCACCCTGGTAACGCTGATACGAAGAAGCACTAAAATCATCGGTCTTATTATCATCCTTTTCTTTTTGGGTTTGAGAATAAGTTATGTAATTCCGGTAACTCAATAAGGCTATTGAACGTGCTGCTTTCAAACCTTCTTTACCTGCATCTGGCCTGGCTTCTTTCCACGTTTGGTCAGCTTCTATTGCCAATCGCTGACTTTCGCGAAATGCAATGCCCCATGGTGAGCTAACTGAATTAGAAGCCACAAGAATCAAATGCTTAATTAGATCAGGGGAGCTAACCGCCCATTCTATTGCCTGCTGACCACCTAATGACCCGCCTATAAGTGTATGAATAGTTTCTACTCCTATATGCTTCCGCAATAGATCAAGTGAGCCAACCAAGTCACGTACAGTCAATTTAGGAAATGTATGAAAGTATGGCTTGCCTGTTTCAGGGTCAACAGAAAGCGGACCTGTTGAGCCATAGCATGAACCCAGAATATTGGCACATACAATAAAGTATTTGGCAGGGTCATAAAGCTTTCCATTACCTATAAGGCCCGGCCACCAATCTTCGGCATCAGCATTAGCTGTAAGTGCATGACATATCCAAATGGTGTTATTCTTCTCTTTATTTAGTTTCCCCCAGGTTTTATAAACGAGTATGAAGCTTGCTAAGCTCTCACCTGATTCTAATTGAAAGTTGTTTTTGTATTCGTATGTAAGTGTGTTCATTTTAGCATTTGTTTGTGTTAATAAGTACGGAATTTTTGCCCGCCTTTGGCGACACATTCGTTTGTAAAAACTGGAATGTGTTACTATCTGCCAAAAGCGGCAGGCATACACATACAACAACAAATACTATTGGAACATGAATTACCCTGTTTCAGGGTTTTGGAAATGGAACTTTGTCTTTTTGCGCTCATGGCCTATTTAATTTTTATATGTCCGGCATTTCTGTCGGCAGGAGTTGGCACCTTTCCCGAACTTTTCGGAGGGGTTGCCAGAGGATCGTTGAGCCTGATCTCTAACCTCTTCTGTATAACAATTACACCAAGAAAAAGTGAACGGAGTAATTATTTGCGTGGCAAATGTAGTAATTATTTTTAATATGATGAAAATCTAGATCGATGCAACTATTTTTAACAGGATGCATCTATTAGGTAATATGGCTATAATGAAAGGGAAAAGCAACATTATCAATTCAATTTTTTTTTGCATAGATTTGTAACATTCCGTCCATCTATAAATAAAACGGTCACAATTTTAGTTTACATAAACCTAGAATCATGAAAAAAATCTCCTTAGTACTTCCTGCAACCTTATTATTTGCATCACTGTTTTCTTTTAGTCATATAAAAGCCCAAAGTTTTAGTATAAGTACTATAGCTGGGAACGGAACTGCCGGTTTCTCGGGCGATGGAAACGCAGCCACCAGTGCAGAATTAAACTACCCTACCGGAATCGTAAGCCTCAGTGGTGGTAGTTTTTATATTGCTGACTATCAGAATAACCGCATTCGCCAAATATCGGGCACTACAATTTCAACCATCGCCGGAACTGCAACTGCCGGTTTTTCGGGAGATGGTAGTTATGCAAC
The DNA here is from genome assembly GCA_035486275.1 of Bacteroidia bacterium. Classification (GTDB taxonomy): domain Bacteria; phylum Bacteroidota; class Bacteroidia; order JABEUT01; family JABEUT01; genus JABEUT01. The sequence goes on along the minus strand of DATHNG010000082.1, from coordinate 28,237 downwards.
AGCGGCCCAACTGAACCAACCAATGGGTATTGCGGTTGATAACTTCAGTAATATATACATCGCTGATTTTGGTAATAACCGCATACGTGAGATCAATAGCATGGGTATGATTTCAACTATTGCAGGTAACGGAACTGCAGGATACAATGGCGACGGAGCACCTGCAACCGCTACCGAGTTAAACTCACCACAGGCTGTTGCGGTAAATTCTTCAGGCGCCATATATATTGCTGACTATGGGAATAATCGTATACGTACGATTAATTCGGCAGGAGATATTGTGACAGTTGCAGGAAATGGAACCGGTGGATTTACAGGTGATGGAACAGCTGCAACGGCAGCAGAAATATTTCACCCGACTTCTATAACATTTGACGCTGCCGGTAATCTTTATATATCTGATGCGGGCAATAACCGTATTCGCAAAGTAAATACAGCGGGTATTATTTCAACCGTTGCCGGAAACGGAACCGCAGCTTATGCCGGTGATGGCTTAGCAGCTACAGCGGCATCGATCTCAAGCCCTTACGGAATTTCAGTTGATGCTAACAACAACTTATTCATTGCAGATTATGGTAATAATCGTATCCGCATGGTAACCAGCAGCGGTATTATTTCAACTGTTGCCGGAAATGGAACCGCAGGATTTGCAGGCGATGGAGGAGCAGGGACTGCTTCAGAATTAAATTATCCTCATGGTACTTCAGTTGATGCTTCGGGTAATGTTTATGTTGCCGATTACCAGAATTTCCGTATACGTGAATTATCGCTCTGTAATGTAGTAATTAATGCAAATTCCTCACCAACATCGATTTGCGCAGGTAGTTCCGCAAATTTAACTGCAAGCGGAGCAACTTCATATACATGGCAACCTGGCAGTTTAGCAGGCTCGAGCCTTAGCGTAACTCCGTCAAGCTCAACAACTTATACAGTGACCGGGACAAATGCAAACGGATGCAGCAATACTGCAATGGTAGCTGTTTTGGTAAATCCATTACCTACAGTATCTGCCAGTGCAGTGCCGCCTGCAATTTGTTATGGCTCATCTGCAACACTTACAGCTAATGGTGCCAGTACTTATTACTGGACACCCGGAACCGGAATAAGTCAGCCTAGTTCTGCAAGTACACAGGCAACTCCATTAAGCACAATAACTTATACTGTAAGCGGAACAAGTTCTGCCGGATGTACAGCCAGTCAAACAGTAGTGGTAACTGTAAATCCTATACCAACGGTAACTGCAACGGCAGCGCCTACATCTGTTTGCGGCGGAGCCACAACTACTTTAAGCGGAAGTGGTGCAAGTACATATACCTGGTCTCCCAATACCGGCTTAAGTTCCACTATCGGAGCTTCTGTTACAGCAACGCTTGCGAACACATATACAATGACCAGTAATATGTCTTATTCTGTTACGGGAACAAGTGCTGCAGGATGCGTAAGTGCAGCCGCAGTAGTAACAGTAACAGTAACCCCGGCACCAACGGGTGTAACAGCAACCAGTAATGCACCGGTTTGTGCAGGTGGTACGTTATCATTTACAGGTGCTGCTACAGGTGCCATATCATACAGCTGGAGCGGACCTAATAGTTTTTCTTCTACTGTGCAAAACCCAAGTATTTCAGGCGTTACATCTGCTGCTACAGGTACCTATACTTTCACAGCAACCAATGCCAATGCGTGTCCTACTACAGCTACTTTGAATATAACCCAAGCAGGCCCGGTCAATCCAACTACTAACCAGACAAATATTACCTGTAATGGTGCTGGTAATGGAAGTATAACAGTAAATACAACCGGTGGTACACCGCCTTATACTTATTCATGGTCACCAACAGGAGCTACTACACAAACTTTAAATAACCTCGCTCCCGGAACTTATACCGTTACTACAACTGATATAAATGGCTGTAATGCCATTTCAACCGCAAGCCTTACCCAGCCTACCGTTCTTTCCGCCAGTATTTTATCAAGCACTAACGTAACGTGTAATGGAGGCGCTAATGGAAGTGCAACGGCTAGCGTAACGGGTGGTACTGCTTCATATACCTACTCATGGGCACCAACGGGAGCTATTACTCAAACAGCGTCAAATTTGCCTGCAGGCACGTATACAGTTACTGTAACCGATGCAAATGGATGTACAACTGTTGCACCAACAGTAACTATTACCCAGCCAACAGCAGTCAGCGCAAATCTTACCGCAGTGAATGTAACTTGTAACGGAGCCAGCAATGGTAGTATTACACCTAATGTAACCGGAGGCGTTAGTCCATATACTTATTCATGGAGCAATGGTTTTACAACAGCAAACCTCACTAACCTTGCAGCCGGAACCTATACACTAACTGTAACCGATGCAAACGGATGTACAAATAATACTAATACGAGCATTACACAGCCTACTGCTCTTTCAGTTACTATTCCATCAAGTGCTAACCCAACCTGTAATGGCGGAATCGATGGAACCGCTACAGGTGCCATTAGTGGCGGTGTTATACCTTATAGTTATTCCTGGAATACTAATCCAATTCAAAATTCAGCTACAGCTACTGCCTTGCCAGCAGGAACATATACATTGACGGGTACCGACGCAAATGGTTGTACTGCTAACGTAACAGTAACCTTAACTAACCCGGCACCATTAGCAGTTACAGCAACTGCTTCATCTCCTTCTATTTGCCTGGGTACTTCGGCAACACTAACTGCCGCTGGCGCTCAGGATTATACATGGTTGCCAACTACAGGTTTAAGTTTCAGTGCGGGAACAATAGTTTCTGCCAGTCCATCATCAACTACCATGTATACCGTAACCGGAACTTCAACAGTGGGTTGTACCGGTACAGCAACAGTAACAATCAGTGTATTGGCTCCTCCTACTGTTTCCGTAAACACAACAGGCGGCTTATGCGGAGGTTCATTAGGCTCTGCTACTGCTACCCCAGGTGGTGGTACTGCCCCATATAAATATATATGGAGCAATGGAGACAACTCAAGCGTTGCGGCAAATCTTGTAACCGGTGTATATCAAATTACAATTGTTGATGCCAATAATTGCTCGGTATCTGCATCAGCTACCATAACCAATACAAACGGACCTTCAATTACTCCCACCATTACCAATGCTTCTTGTTCAGGTGCGGATAATGGATCTGTAAGTATTGCAGTTACCGGTGGTACAGCTCCTTACAGATATGCGTGGTCAGCGGCAAACCAAACACTTAAAGCCTGTACTTCGGCTACACAAGATACTACCCAGGTATTAAGTAGTGTAGGTGAAGGTACCTACCAGGTAACTGTTACCGATGCTACAGGCTGTACAACAATACAGAGTTATAGTATTGCGCAGCCTGCCTTTTTAAGTATTCACACAAATTCAACCAATGCTGCCTGTTTATCATCAAACGGTAGCGCAGGCGTTACGGTAAGTGGCGGAACAACACCATATGTATATAGCTGGAATGGTGCTTCTACAACTACCTCAGCAAGTATGACAGGTTTACCTGCCGGTGTATATAACGTACTTGTTACAGATAAAAATGGTTGTTTTGATTCTGCAACCGTTCTGGTTAATAACACAAACGGGCCTGTGGTAAATGGCATAGGAATACTCGATTATAGTTGCGTAAACCAAACACCTGGCTCAGTATCAATATCAGATAGCGGAGGAACTGCGCCTTACACATATAGCTGGAGTAATGGAGTTACAACATCAAACCTTACCGGTGCAATACCGGGCAATTATAATTTAACAGTTACCGATAATAATGGTTGCAAAGGAAATGCAAGCGCTTATGTACCTGATGAATTACCATTAGGTCTTCCTATCTGCGAAGTAACGGTAGACACCAACCAGAAAAACCTTGTAGTATGGAACAGGACTGCAGAAAGACGAATTGCATCATACAACATATACAGAGAATCGAGTACAGGCGGTTCATTTATAGTAGTGGGAAATGTTTGCGCTAATCAATTAAGCCAGTTCCAGGATTCAGTTGCTAATTCAGCTATACTGAGCTATAACTACGAATTAACTGAGATAGATTCTTGTGGTGATGAATCGCCTGTAAGCCCTACAATTAATAGTATTCACTTAACTGCTGCTATTGCACCGGGCGATACATCCATTGACCTGATATGGAATCCATATGAAGGGGTTTTCGGTAACTATTATTACATATACCGTGACACTCTAAAAAACACCTATACCAAGTATGACTCAGTATCAAATACTACTCTTGCGTATACCGACTTTAAACCATTAATAACCAATAAACAGGTTTATTATACAATAGGCGTTGAAAACCCTGCAGGTTGTAACCCGACAGCCAGAACACTTGCTGCAATAAATTACAATGCCTCTAAATCCAATACAGGTAATATTACATTCCATGGCCCATTGGGAATAGAAATGATAACTGCAGAGAACAATTCACTTGAAATTTATCCGAACCCAACTACAGGCTTATTTACTATCGATATATCATTAACTGGCACCAAACAAAATATTGATATAAAGATATTGAACACACTTGGTGAAGTTTTAGCTTCGGATAATAATGCCAATGTAAGTGGTAGCATGAAAAAACAAATTGACCTCACAGCATACAGCAAAGGAGTTTATTTTGTTCAGGTTACTACCAGTCATGGTGTATTGTATCGCAAGGTAGTGATTCAGTAAGAAAGCAAATTTATTCTATAAAAAAGGCGCCCTTAACGGGTGCCTTTTTTATAATGGTATGTCTATATGTGTATCTTATTAAGGATGCAAAGGGAATAAAAAACTGTAGCGTTAAAATAAATCGTTATGGCAGTTGTTCGAAAAAGCCGCCAATTTCTTTTCATCTATCCACAAAATGAATTTCGTATATCAAGTAACGCTTCCCTCCCAGCTTATCAGGTACCTATAATGGCTGATGATCATCCGGATGTATATAATTCTCTACTTCACTACCCAGAATTTCCTTATGCGGAAAATTACTGAAAATACTCGCGCCCTCTTTTATTACCAGGCTCCCCAGGCTTTCATCATAAGGTGCAAGCGTATTTTTACCTGCACGCACAATTCGCTTATGCCAATATTTGCTTATACCAAACATCTCTTCTGCTAAAGCATATACAGCAAGATTCAATTCTTTTCTGTTTGGCCCGAACGGATAAAACCGCTGGCCTGAGCAGCCTTAAAAAACACAAATGCTTTGTTCTCTGCTTCAATGAAATTTTGTCTATTATTATCCATATATTAAAGATAATAACGAAAGATGATCTTAGAAGATCGATTAGTTTAAATGAACTTGTCACCCTTGCGGGCTTTAACTTCATTCACGAAGTTACGGATCTGCTGCTCGTCCTGTTTCTTACAGATAAGTAAGGTATCACCCGATTCAACCACAATGTAGTCTTCGAGGCCTTCAATAACAGCCAGTTTATTTTTGGGAACATGAACAATACATCCCTTAGATTGGAACAATAATACATTTTTACCTACTACGGCATTCTTCTCCTTATCCTTTGGTATGTGCTGGTAAAGTGAACCCCATGTACCCAGATCGGACCATCCGATGGCAGAACTGCGTACATATACATTGCCAGCTTTTTCCATCACGCCATAGTCTATAGAAATACTTTTACAATGAGCGTATACTTTCTCAATATATTTCTTTTCATCGGCTGTATAGTATACGCTATTACCTTCTTTAAACAGATCAGCTATTTCAGGCTGAAATTGTTCCAATGCTTTAATTATGCTTGTAACACTCCATATAAAAATGCCCGAGTTCCATAAAAAGTCGCCACTTTGTATAAACGAAACAGCCATATCATGGTCAGGCTTTTCGGTAAAGGTTTTCACCTTCTTTATCCGGCTATCTTTTTCTTTTACCGGCGATTCTTTGAATTGCACATAGCCATAACCTGTATCGGGCCTTAAGGGGCGAATACCAATTGTTAGCAGGCAATCTTCCGAAGCAGCCTTTTCATAACAAGCTTTTATTGCCTTTACAAAAGTTTTTTCTTTAAGTATCAGGTGGTCCGATGGAGCAACGACAATAAGCGCCTTAGGGTCTTTCTTGGCTATTTTGTACGATGCATAGGCAACACAGGGAGCCGTATTTTTACGCGCAGGTTCGCATAAAATATTCTCCTCGTGAATGGCAGGCAATTGCTCTTTCACCAGTTTCCTGTATTGTTCATGTGTAACAACGAAAATGTTTTCAGGCGGGCAGAGCTGGGTAAAACGATCAAATGTTTGTTGTATAAGCGATTTACCAATACCTAATACATCAATAAATTGTTTCGGGTGATTGGTGCGGCTCATTGGCCAAAAGCGGCTACCTACGCCGCCAGCCATTATTATACAGTAGTGATGTTTGTTCATACTAAGCTTTCAGCTTTTCAAGTGCTGCCTTAAGTTTTACAAATACTTCATCAATTCCATTAGCCTGTGCGGTACCTACCGATAAACGGAACCAGGTAGATTCAGTAGAGGCACCAAATGCATAGAAAGGCACCAATGCAACACCGGCTTCGTTAAGAATGAATTGCATTACACTTTCGCTATTGGTTAGTTTGGTTCCAGCTGGGGTTTTCATTCCCTTCAGGTCAAGCTGAACAGTAAGGTATATAGCTGCCTGTGGCACAATGGCATCAACTTTAAATCCATCTTTCTTCAACTGTAGGAACCCTTTATAAAAACCATCAAGTCGTTGAATAAGTTCTTTACGGAAGCTGGTCATAAATGTGCTTACAGCTGTAGTATTCTCCAAGTATTTTGCTACGGCAACCTGCTCGGCTTTTGGCGCCCAGGCACCCACGTGGCCAATGATAGATTTCATTTTGTCTATCACTTTTTTGTTGCCCATGGCCCAACCCACACGTACACCGGTAGCTGCAAATGCCTTTGAAATGCCATCTACAAAAATGGTATAGTCGCGCATTTCAGGGCAAAGTGAAACCGGGTTGTAATGTTCTACATTACCAAAAGTAAGCTGCCAGTAAACCTGGTCGTATAATACATACACAGGCTTTTTGTCGCCACGGCGTTTATTCTCTTCAATTACCAGGTTACATATATCCAATAGGCCTTGTTTTGTAAATACAGTACCTGTTGGGTTCTGTGGCGAACATAGTGCTATCAGGGTTGCCTTACCAATGTGCGGTTCAATATCAGCTGCTGTAGGCATAAAATTACTTTCCGGCCCTGCTGCCACTTCAATAGGCTTTGCTCCGGTAAGGTGTACATAGTGGTTATTGTTCCATGACGGTACCGGGTAAATTACTGATTCACCTGGATTAAGTATTGCTCTGTATGCAGCGTATATGATAGGCCTTGAACCACCTGCAATTAATATTTCGGATTGTGGTGAATAATCTAAATTCAAGGTGTTTTTTAAATACTTTGCTACTGACTGCCTTAATGTAAGCACGCCATCAGCTGGCGGATAGTTCGATTGATTACCATTATAAGCCGCAATTATTTCTGCCTTAAGTTCGTTGGGCAAAGGGAAAATTTCCGGGTTAAAATCGCCAACAGTAAAATTGTAGACTTTCTCCCCTTTCCGTATCTTTTCGTTAACTTCTCCTGCTATTTTAAGTATCTCAGAACCGATAAGGTTTTCAGCCATAGCAGAAACCTCTAAATCATGGCTCGTTGTCTGTGTCAGCGTTGATTCCATTGCACTCAGTTTTTAAGGTAGGCAAAGGTATAAAAATCAGCTAACTTTATGTAGAAATATTTTCCTTAAAAAGTGAGCCTTGCGCCCAGCATAAAATTGAAGCGCTGGGTAGGGTAGTTATCCCACTGCATGTAGGCTGTATTTGCCAGGTTATTAAGGTGTAAGAAGGCGGTGAAGAATTTGTTGTATTTATAATCTACCCCCAGGTTAAGGTCAGGATAACCCGACAATTGTTTTGCAGTTAAAACTCCGTCAATATACTCAGGTGCATATTGTGAATTTACATAATACAATTCTGCTCTTAAAATATACTTGGTCATTAGCGTATATTCACCCAACAAGTTTATTTTAAGGGTAGGATGATACCATGTTTCTAACTGGTTGGTTGAGCTGTATTGATACCAGTCACCACTTAATGTAAAACGTATATCTTCCTTCATCCTGTAGCCAAGTTCACCATGTGCATTTAATTCCTGAACATTATCATACACTACAGTAAAGCGATTACGAAGAAATTCGTTGGTGTCGGTAATAAACAAAGGCATATTTTTCACCTGCGATTCTGAACCATTAACATCGTATGTAAGTTGGTTTGTTATGCTACCGGTAAAACCAAGAAAAATGTGATAAGCTATAGTAGTATATTGGTAGTTAATAGTATCCTGCAAGAATGGGTTCATTGTAGTAAGGCTTCTGTAGCTGTTATATTGTCTGTCACCATCAATTCCGGCATAAGCAATTGCTGCATTATCAGCGATATGGTAACGGACACGCAGGTCAGGTTCAATGGTTGTACCGCCGTTAACAGCATCAAGGTACGCTTTTAAACCAATGTGTGCATCCCAATGCTTCTCAACCGTTGCCACATAAGGGTTAATACAAAGGTTCCATGCAGTGGTACTACCGTTGTTGTAGTTGTCTCCATAGTACTGGGCCATAAACTTTATATCTACCTTTTGTTTTTGAACAAAAGCGGAAATATGTCCGTCCAGATCGAAGTTATTTTCAATGGTGTTATGCCCTGAAACGGAATCTTTATTAGACTCGGAATAGTTGTAATAACTAACCTTAATATCATGATTGATCTTCGATGAATCTTTATACTGACTGGTATATTGCAGTGCGCCGGCAAATAAATTATACTGTTGCTTAGTTACATCATTGACGATAATATTTTCTGTTGTATTATACCCGTAATCGTGCACCATGTGCTCATCAAAATCGGCACTTGCAGTAAAAATATGATTCTGCATATAATGTTTACCAAACAGGTTAATATCGTTATAATTAAAGTTACTCAGTGCATCATTGTATTTATAATCAGATGACAAGTGGTTCAGGTGTATGCCATAATCCCAATCTTTGGAACGCAGGGAATTGAAAAAATATTCGAGGTAAGCTGTATTGTAATTACCACCACCGACATTTAGAAAAGAGTGCTCCAGCTTATCGAGTGGCTCACCCTTAAGCTGCACAGCCTGCAATGTTTGCGGTATATAAGTAGTTGAAAACGGGTTATTTATAGTTGTATAGTCAACCTTACGGGATGGCTTCATGGTATCTGCAATGGCAGGATTGCTATTTAATTTTGCACCATTGGCAATATTTGCATTGGCCTGTTGCACAACCCTGTATTCAATAGTATCAATATTCTTATGCTGCCCGAATGCAACAACACCGGCCAGCAAAGCCCCTATAATTCCTATGTACTTCAAACTCTTTCTCATTGCCTGTTTTATTGCTTGAATAGTTTGTTATACTTTGTACTATCACTCGAAAAAGGAATAACTGTGTCTTGTTTTGCCGGTTTCGGCAATGTTGCTTTTTCGCTGTTCGTTATATCCACCAGTTTACGTTTTGCCATATTCACATTGGTAGTGTCTGTGGCATTATCTATTACCGTATTCAGTGTTTGTTTAGCCTGGAAATTATCATTGGCTTTCACATAATCATCTGATAATAATATAAGTCCTTTGGCCATCCAGGTTGGATAAGAAGGTTCCTGGTTAACAAGATCGAATATCATTTTCTCTGATGAAGGAACATCATTCTTCAGGTATTCTATATATGCAACATTATATTTCGACTCTGCTTCCATTTCGCTATTGGTAAGCGCAATAACATGCCTAAAGTTTGCCTCGGCCGAATCGTTGGTACCTTTCTGTAAGTACGATTTTGCCTTGAGCAGGTCAGCTTCTGCGTATATCTGCTTATCCATTTGCGGGGTTTGCAATACGGTATCTGCCGCACCTATGGTTGCATCATATTTATTCAAAAAGAAATCACAACGCATCTTTCCGATCTTTGCATTGGTAAGGTTAGCCGGAAACTGTGCGATAGGTATTAATTGATTGTAGTAGTCCAGCGCCTGTGCATAGTTCTTTTTATCGTAAGCAATTCTCGATGCCTTTGCCAATGCTGTTTCGGTATAATAACTCTTAGGGAGTTTTAAAATAAAAGCATAATCTGTATATGCGCTATCGTAACTCTTTTGCCTGTACATACATTCAGCCCTGTAAAAACGAGCCTCGCCTACAAAAGCGCCTTGTGGGTATTGCTGCAAGTAAGAATTAATATCCGGTACCGCTTTTGTATAATTCTCTGCCAGGTATTCTGATTTAACTACTGAGAAAGTAGCAGAATCAAGTGTAGATTGTGAAAGGTTTACCCCATTCGCTTTAAAATACGATTGCAGTTTATCTATCTGTCCCGAGGTGGTGTAGAGCATTTTAATATGATTCAATGCTTCTGCCCCTTCAGCAGAATTTTTATCTCTCACTACAACGGCATTCCAGGCCGATTGCGCGTCTTCATTCTTATTCTGGTTAAAATATATCATACCCTTTTGCAGTAAACAGTGGTTTGTAAACTGGCTATTCGGATAATTATCCAATACCATTTGGTATTCTGCTAAAGCCTGATCGTGCTGGTTGTTCAGTTCGTAAGTATTAGCAAGTTCAACCATGGCGGAAGGCCTGTAACTGCTTTTCGGATACTGCTTCAGGAAGGCTTCAAGGGTAGAAATCTTTTCAGGCAGGTTATGCATTACCCCTAATGCAAGGGCCTTTTGGTATGACGCATAATCCATGTCATATAAGTTCAAATCAATGTTTTTGGTGTAGTAAGGAACACTTGATTCAAAATCGCGACGTACAAAATAACTATCGCCTATTCTGTTATACGCATCGCTCAACCTCTTCTTATCATCCTGCTCTTTATCAACATATTTCCTGAACGCAATATTAGCGTTCTCATAATCTTTGGTTTCAAAGTAAGCATATCCAATTCCGTATAACGCAAGTCCATATTCTTTAGTACTGAATGCTTCCGGTTGCTCAATAAATGTATTGTAGGCTTTTATTGCATCATCATATTTCTTTTCCCGGTATAATGCTTCCGCTTTCCAATAAAAGGCCTGTAGGTGGAGCTTCTGGTCGAAATTGTACTTCAATGAATTATCAAAGTAAGTTGCTGCCATTCCCATTTGGTTGTTGTTGAACAGATCAACACCGCGGTAGTACGTTAGCCTCTGGTAAACCGATTGCAACTGTGTATCCCAGTTCTTAATTTTATCCAGCGATTCAAGTGCGGCAGGATAATTGCGTGTACCTAAATAAACATTCACCAGGTAGCGGTATACTTCCTCTCTGTGTGGAGAGTTTGGATAGTCTGTCAGGTATTGGTTAAATGCCTGTATGGCTTCATTGAAAGGGTCGAAGGCAATTTCATACGACAATTTAGCATAGTTGAAGAGTGCATCTTCTTTTAATTTCGGGTTATAGTTCATTTTATAAACCGCGTAAAACTGGCTGCTGGCCGATTGTTTATTGCCTATTTTTAAATATGCACAGGCCAGATAATACAAGGCATTTTGTCCGAGTGAATCATTGCCATAGGCTGCATTCTGAAACCAATGAATAGATTCTTTATAGTTTGCAGTAGAATAATAACTATACGCCAGTTCGTATGCCTGAGCCTCCATTAAACTACCACCGTTTGAAAACTTAACAAAATAGGGAATGGCTTCTTTATACTTGTTTAAGTGGTAATACGATTCTGCTATTAACTGGTTTGTTTGATCTGCATTGAAGAGTGCGTCCGGTTTTTTGGCAGAATCTATAAGCGGTATAACAGCTTCGGGTACTTTATCGTAATTGCCTTGCAGGTAATACAGTTGGGCTATGTAATATGGAATTGTAGTGCCAAACTTCGGGTCCTTTTTTAAAGTCAAAAAGCCATTGATGGCCGTCTGGTAATTGCCTTGCTTGTATGCTATATAACTGTAGTAATACATAGCGGCAGGCGAATAGGTATTACCCATATCTTTTACCTCGGCAAAATCTCTTTTTGCAGAATCATATTGATTCTGGTGAAAACAAGAATACCCTTTTTTGAAATAAAATTCCTGTTGCTCATCTTTATCAAGGTTCTCAGGTTCTACTTTGGCATACCAGGTGACAGCATCTTTAAATTTACGGTTACGGTACGCATAATTTCCCAGCAAAAAATCGATCTTCTTTACTCTCGGGCTTTGCGGGTGCATGGCTATAAAGCCTATCATGCGCTTTTCAGAATCATCATGAAAAAGATACATTTCACAAACTGCCGAATAATAATCAGCGTCTATTTTCATGTTCGATTCAGCAGGGCTGGTTTTTGAAACCTGTTCAAATAAATGAGCTGCAGCTGAATAACGTTGAACATCAAACAGGTCCAATGCTTTTGTGTAGGTAGCCATGGGCTCACTGTATATCACAGTTTGCTGCGATGTGCCAATTATGGGTACTACGCCCAACAAAGCAATAAATGAAAACCGGAAACCTTTTAACACAGACATGTTTTGGAAAGCAAAGTTACGAGTAGCTCACGCCGAGCTTTTGCGCCATACTTAAAGTTTTCAACCTGTTTGTGTTGATATAGAGCCCTTGCTGTAATTTAAGATTTTTTACTTTTGAATCTCTTTTCCGGTATATGATAAAGAACCTTGTTTTGATATTAACGCTGGCATTAGGCATTAAAGTATGCAATGCCCAGGTAAAATATAAAATGTTTGTTGGTAAAGGAAACAGCGGCCAGTTCCGGCTGAATATTATTCCAATTACATATGATAGCACCGTTTCTGACATTACAATGCTTCAATATGTTGATAGCTTGCCGGCAGGTTTATTTCATTCTAAAATGTACAATGTGCTTTTTACCGGTGACTCAACTCACCTTGCTATTCAAATTACCGAAGGCACTTATCTTTTTCATACCAGGTATACGGTTACTGAGTATTATAAAAATGGAAACAAAAAACGTGACACCTATTATACAAAACATTTAAAAAAATACTGGACATTTAATTACTATGCAGATGCCTCACCAATGTTTACAGGTAAATATAACTCAAGCATAAAGGCAACAAAAGGCTATGCTGCTACTCCCGATTATAAAGGAGAAGTAAAGAAAGGTAAATGGAGTTATTACAATAGTGATGGCAACCTGGTTAAGATTGAAAAGTATTCACATGATGGTACTATGACTTTCACCAAAGAATTTACTCCTCCTAAGCATACTTTGACAACTACCTTAAACCCTAAGCACCCTAAGGGTTTGCCTTATGTTATTCAATAAATCCTTTTATTGCAGTAGAGTTTCAACACCCTTTCAAACAAAAAAATGCCGGAATAAATATTCCGGCATTTCATTATAAACCGTTTTTCGTTTACTCTACTGTTATAGTGATCGTCTTGCTCCATTCTTTTCCTAGTGACATGTGCATGCCATCAGCAAATTGCAATGTAAGTGTATGCTGGCCTGGGCTTAATTTAAGTGTATCTACCGTTTGGCCTTTCCCAAAATGAATATGAGTTGAGTCTTTAGGAACCATCTGGCCCTTTTCTGTATAGCTGCCATCAATTATCAAGTGATAGTGGCCTTTTCCTTCGTTCACTGCACCGGCAGGTTCAACGGTCATTCCGGTAACACCCATTTGTATAATAACAGGTGATTTTACTTTGTCACCATCTTTCAGGTTCACAAAATAAACGCCGTTAGCTTGCTTTATAGTATCGGATGTTGTTTGTCCTTTGTCTGAGTTGGTTTCTTTACCTGATTGGTTACAGGCAATAATTACTGTAGCTAAAAGCGCTGCTGCTAAAAATTTAATTTTCATTTTAATTAAGGTATAAGGATAAAATTGTTATTCAATATTATAGACGACCGTTGGCAATATTATAAAAAATCGGTAAACAAAATAATATTGGCAATGAACAGGGGCAATAAGCCGTCAGTTACTAATGATAATAGAGATCATCTGCATGCAGGCGCAGGTAACGCCTTAAGGCAAAAAAAGTACTTAATGCAGAAATGAAAATGCCAAGGAATAACATCATGCCTGCAATTATCAGGTAAGCACTCATATTGTGAAGTTTAGTAAGCTCAAAACCCTCCATTTCAGATTCTGCTGCACGTATAGTGGCCAATATCATACATATTGCAATTAATGCAGCATACAAGCCGTTACGTACCCCTACCCATAAAAATGGTTTACGTATAAAGCCCTGGGTAGCGCCAACCAATTGCATGGTTTTAATAATAAAGCGCTTGGAATATATGGTAAGGCGTATTGTATTATTAATAAGCGCTAATGCCACCAGTAAAAGCAGCAAGCCAAAACCAGCCATGATCAATGTTACCTTTTTTATGTTGCGGTTCATCCCATCAATGAATGAGCTCTGGTAAATAACCTCTTTCACTTCAGGGTATGAGGCAAATTTCTTCTCTATCCATTTCAGGCTATCGTTATTGAGATATTCTGCTTTTAAGTGAACATTAACTGATGCTGGTAAAGGATTGTAGCCTAACAGGCTTTCAAAGTCCTCTTTATTTACACTGCGCAATTGCTTGGCAGCGGAATCTTTGCTAATGAAGGCCGTATTACGCACATATGGCGAAACATCAAGCGTTTTTTGCAATTTGGCTGCATCGGCATCTCTTACGTTATTGTTCAGAAACAATAATACATTGGCCTGTTCCTTCACAGTACGGGTAATCTTTTGCCAGTCCAGGATAAGAAGCGCCAGCAGGCCCAGAATGAACAACACCAGTGATATGCTAACCACTGTGGTAATGGACGATGAACGAAGCCTGTTTCTTAAGGGTTGTGCCAAAATTGAATGTTTTATCGTACGAAACTACAATTATATAAGGATGCTTTGCTTAGCCTTTTACAGATAATATTAACAGTGTTTAGTCAATTAGGAGTTAAACTCTTTATGATATCATGTATTCAGAAATAGGTAAAAGGTGGGCGCGGGTTAGTCCCGAGTGCTCGGGAGCAAGCAGGGAGCAAAAGTCGCCCCAAATAAAGCCCTATGTCTGCAACCCATTGGGACCAAAAGACAAGTGAGCAAAATCACAGTTTCTCATGGAATTTTTCCTAACTTTGCCCTATAATATCAAGTTATGCCAATATATCATTCACTGGGTAAAATACCTCATAAGAGGCATACCATTTTCAAGAAAGCTAATGGTAAATATTACTATGAGGAATTATTTGGCACCGAAGGCTTTCATGGAATGTCTTCCTTGCTTTATCATGCCAACCGTCCCACCCAGGTAAAAGCAATTGGCAAGGCTATTGATGTAGCGCCTAAAATTGCTGTTGAGAACAATATAAGGGCGATGTTATTAAAGGGATTTGAGGTTCCACCGACAGACGATTTCTTAAAGAGCCGTAAGATATTATTGGCTAATAACGATGTGTATTTGGGCCTTGCCGCTCCACGCACATCAATGAAAGATTATTTCTATAAAAATGCCGATGCCGATGAAATGATATTCATTCATAAGGGCAAGGGCGTGTTACATACTTTCCTGGGGCAATTGCCATTCGATTATGGCGATTATCTTATCATTCCACGTGGAATGATATACCAGATAGAGTTTAAGACCAAGGATAACCGAATTTTATTTCTGGAATCATTCAGCCCTATTTATACCCCAAAGAGATACCGCAATGAATTCGGGCAATTGCTGGAACATTCGCCATATTGTGAGCGTGACATACGCAAGCCAGAAAAATTAGAGACCATTGATAAAAAGGGGGATTTTACCATTAAAATCAAGAAAGAAGGAAAGTTGTTCGATGTGGTATATGCCTATCATCCGTTTGATGTTGTAGGATGGGATGGTTACAACTACCCATACGCTTTCTCTATACACGATTTTGAACCTATTACAGGCCGTGTGCACCAACCACCACCAGTGCACCAGACATTCGAAGCACATAATTTTGTGGTTTGCTCTTTCTGTCCGCGTTTATACGATTACCATCCTCAATCGGTACCTGCGCCCTATAACCATAGTAATATAGATAGTGATGAGGTATTGTATTACGTTGATGGTGATTTTATGAGCCGCAATGATATTAAACTTGGCCACATAACCCTGCATCCGAAGGGCATACCACACGGACCTGCTCCGGGAGCTATGGAAAGGAGTATTGGCAAGAAAGAAACACTTGAACTGGCTGTGATGGTTGATACCTTCCGCCCGTTAATGGTAACTGAAGAAGCCCTGAAGATTGACGATGGAAAGTACTATAAATCATGGGTGGAGTAAATTAGTATTGGGTATTGAGATATTAGTATTGAGTATTTAAAATTCATAATTTAAAATTGAGCACCTATGGCAACTAAAGATGTAAAAAACGTAGAGTACGGATTAGAAAAAATATTTGAAGGGGCAAAGGATTTTTTACCCTTGTTAGGAACTGACTACGTTGAGTTTTATGTAGGAAATGCAAAACAATCGGCTCATTTTTACAAAACTGCGTTTGGCTTTCAATCGTATGCCTATGCCGGTTTAGAAACTGGCTTAAAAGACCGTGTTTCGTATGTATTGAAACAAGATAAGATACGGATAGTATTGACTACCGCACTGAACAGCAAGTCACCTATCGGTGAACATGTAAAAAAGCATGGCGATGGTGTAAAGGTTATTGCACTATGGGTAGAAGATGCCCGCAAATCATTTGAAGAAACTACCAAACGTGGTGCAAAGCCATTTATGGAGCCAACCGTTGAAAAAGATGAGTTTGGTGAAGTAGTGCGTTCTGGTATATATACATATGGTGAAACGGTGCACATGTTTGTTGAACGTAAAAATTACAAAGGAGCATTTTTACCTGGTTATAAAGAATGGAAGAGTGATTATAACCCAACACCTGTAGGTTTGAAATTTATTGACCACATGGTTGGTAATGTTGGATGGGGTGAAATGAATAACACCGTGAAATGGTACGAAGAAGTAATGGGCTTTGTAAACTTTTTAAGTTTCGACGATAAGCAAATTACTACCGAATACTCAGCACTGATGAGTAAGGTAATGAGCAATGGTAATGGCCGTATTAAATTCCCTATTAATGAACCGGCTGTAGGAAAAAAGAAATCACAGATCGAGGAATACATTGACTTTTATGAAAGCCCGGGTGTGCAGCACTTAGCCCTTGCAACCGACGATGTAATTAAGACCGTTAGGGAATTAAAAGCAAGGGGCGTTGAGTTTTTACCGCCGCCGCCGCAAGCATATTATGATGAAATTCCTAAGCGCCTTGGCGCACACATGAGCATGATGAAGGAAGATATTAAGGAGCTTCAGAAGTTATCTATACTGGTAGACGCTGATGAAGAAGGGT
Source organism: Bacteroidia bacterium (assembly GCA_035486275.1). Lineage (GTDB taxonomy): Bacteria > Bacteroidota > Bacteroidia > JABEUT01 > JABEUT01 > JABEUT01. The sequence goes on along the minus strand of DATHNG010000082.1, from coordinate 10,882 downwards.
ATTTACTGCAAATATTTACCAAACCGGTTGAAGACCGCCCTACTCTGTTCTATGAAATTATTCAGCGTATGGGTGCTAAAGGTTTTGGTGCAGGTAACTTTAAAGCTTTGTTCGAATCAATTGAAAGAGAACAGGCTAAACGCGGAACGCTTTAAGCCACATTCCGTTCTACATATTTAAGTAAGCAACGCTTTGCAATGGGTAGTAATGTCTCTTCAAGAGGTACTACCCATTCGCTTTCTACTACGTAGGTGGCAGGATTAGGCATCTCTTGCTTTTCTTTTATCAGTTCAAGCTTTATATATTGGTATGACATACCCAGGTCCATTTCCTGTGATTTAATGAATTGTGTATGTATACCCCTGTATTTGGCTTCAGGTTCTTCAAAAAGAGCTATATCATACTCATATACGCAGGTATTAGCCTTTTTACCAGCCCGAATGAAAATATATCCTTCTTTGGCATGCAATGGTACCACCCCTACCGGGAATATACTCAACTGCGATTCTATGGCATCGTATAACTTTTTACCTTCAGCTAAATAGCGCTGAAATTGAGGTATTGAAAAATCGACAATACTTTCCAATTCTTTCATCAGCTCACTATCTTCTGTCATTTTCTCATACACAATGCGCATATTCTCAAGGTCAATATCCTTGGCATTTTGCGAAAAGCCCTTATATAATTCGTCCTTTTTTTCTTTAATAATCACCAACTGGCGGTAATGGGTAATAAGTTCCCGCAGTGAAGGGTATAACCTCTGTACCTCAAAATCTTTATCCACATCCTGCAAAAAAGCAAGTAACACATATTTCTTATACTCAAAATCGATGTGTTTTTCAGTAAGCCAGTTATTATTTAATGTAGCCATATTATTTTGTTAAATATTACTCAATAAACGTAAAAAGCCCCCTTATTGTTACAAGTTTACCCATTTAAATCCCTTTACCGACAAGGGCTTATAAGGTTTTTTCGACAATTTGCTGTTGAAATGAAGGTTATAGCGTGTATTTCAGCCAAAATTTTATCTTTGCAACCCTCAATTTAATATTATTATGAGCATTTTAGAGACTATTCGTAACAGAGCCAATGTATTGATCGTAATTTTAATAGGTGGCGCTCTGCTTGTTTTTATATTGGAAGACGCATTAACCTCGGGCAGATTCTTCTTTGGTGGAGATGAAGATGTGGTTGCTTCGGCTGCCGGTCAGAAACTTAAGTTCAAGGACCTAAATAATAAAATTGAGTATGTTTCTGCTGTTCAGAAAATGGCCAGACAAACCAGTACCCTTGATGATGAAACCACCAAACAGATACAACAATCTGTATTTGCTGAAATGGTATCGGATATGATAATGGCCCCTCAATTTAAAAAACTTGGCTTAAGTATTACCGATGATGAATTAACCGACCTTATGCTTGGCGATCATCTTGCACCTGAAGTAATAAGGCACTACCTTACCGACCCTAAGACCGGAAGACTATATGACCAGGTTATTGACCCGAAAACCGGTGGAGTAAACAGGGCTATCTGGATCAACTACGTAAACAAAATGAACGATGAGCAGACAGCTGACTATAACCTGACCGAAGAAGAAGTAAAAGTAAACACCTTGCAGCAAAAATATATGGCGCTTATTAAATATGGCTTTTTCTATACCGATGCACAGGCTAAACAAGAAAACCTCGATGAGAATCGTTTTTACAATATCAGCTATGTATTGAAAAGATACAATACAATACCTGATAATACAATAACCGTTTCAGACCAGGATATACAGAACTACTATAACCAGCACCTGTATGAATACAACCAGGCTGAAGAAACAAGAAAGGTAAATTATGTTGGCTTTTTAGCTACCCCTACTGATAAAGACATGACCGAGTTGCATAACGAGGCTGACAGTATTGCGCGCACCATTAAAACTATTAAAGCTGCTGAAGATTCTTCTTATATAGTTGCAGAGTCAGATGACCATATGCTTGATCCCAACTACCATAAAAAGGGAACCTTCTCCCCATCTATTGACTCAGTTATGTCAGGCAAGTCAAAAGAAGATATTGGTTTTGTATATGGCCCGTATACTGATATGAATAAAATTAAAATAGCTAAGTTGCTTGATGTAGCTTACCTGCCCGATTCAGTAAAAGCAAGTCATATTCTTATCCGCCCTGTAGACCCAACTAAAGATGGTGACTGGGCTACTGCAAAGAAAAGAGCAGATAGTATTAAAGATGTGGTAACAAAAGAAAACTTTGCTGACCTGGCAAAAAAACTTTCCCAGGATGGTTCAGCTGAAAAAGGTGGAGACCTGGGTTGGTTCGATCAGGGTAAAATGGTTCCTGAATTTGACAAGGCTTGCTTTTTCAACAACAAAGGAGATATACTTGAAGTAAAAAGTCAATTCGGCTGGCACATTATTTATATAACCGACCAGAACGAAAAGTCGAAATACCTGCATGTTGGTATTGTAACCAAAAACATTGGCCCCAGCACAGAAACCCTGAACAATGTTTTCTCTCAGGCAAGTTCTTTTGCGGGTAAGTACTCAACTGCCGAAACATTTGAAGCACAAGCCGATAAAATGAACAAACGCTCAGTTGACCTTAAAGAAAATGACCAGAATGTACCGGGCTTTACAAATGCTAAAGACCTTGTAAGATGGGCATTTACGGCAAAACAGGGCGATATTTCCCCGGTTTTTGATGTAGGCAGTAACCGCTACGTAGTTGCTCACCTTGTTCAGGTAGCGCCAAAAGGAACTTCTCCGCTTGAAGTGGTAAAGGATATTGTTAAAGCGAAAGCAATACAGGAAAAGAAAGCTGAAAAGCTTATTGCAGATATGCAAACAGGTATGCAAGGCGCAACCAACATAGCATCATTAAGCCAGAAAATAAATGTACCTGCTATTAACCAGCAACGCCTTTCTTTTGCGAACAGCAATATTCCGGGCCTGGGCAGAGAAGATGCATTGATAGGAACAATGACCGCTCTTAAGCTGAATACACTTTCTCAGCCTATTGAAGGGCAAGCAGGTGTATATGTTATTCAGGTTGATTCAGTTTACACAAACGGCGCTTCAGACTTCAGAATGACTCAGCAACAACAGCAACAGGCTTTGCAAAACAAAGCTCAGTACGATTTATACGATGCACTGCAAAAGAAAGCAGGCTTCACTAATCACATGGGTAAGTTCTTTTAAAAATTGCTTATCTTTAGTTTTAAGTGCTCAGCTAATTGAGTATCGCCAGGCATTTGAAATTCAACTTTTAAAATTCATTATTGTATGAAATACAATACACAGCGTTCAAAACTAACCATACCCGAGTATGGCAGGAACGTGCAACAAATGGCATTGCACCTGATAGATATTAAGGATAAAAAAGAAAGGCTCAGAGCTGCTCTTACCGTTATACAAACCATGACACAGGTACACCCTTATGCCAAGGATAGCGAGGAGTTACGCAGGAAACTATGGGATCACCTTTATATTATAACCGACTTTCAGCTTGAAGTTGATGGCCCCTACCCTAAACCTTCACCGGAACTTTTCGAATCGGAACCTGAACGCCTTAATTACCCTTCAGCTAAAATGAAATACAGGCATTACGGTAAAATAACCGAAGGCCTTATTAAAAAAGCCCAGGAATTTAAAGAAGGGGCTGAAAAAGACGCATTGGTTGATTCTATCGCTATGCTCATGAAGAAATCGTACATGACGTGGAACAAGAACTCGGTAAACGATACAACCATTACAACCGACCTTGGTGAATTATCCGGTGGAAAACTTGCCATGAAGGATGTAACTAAGCTGGCAAATGTTCAGGTATCTTTGCCTCCGAAACCGAATAATAACTTCTCTCGGAACAATAAAAAGAAGAAGGGAAACAAAAAAAAGAAATTTGGCAGAAATGGGGGCTTTTGAGATAATGGGCGGAAAACGCCTTAGCGGGGAACTTATCCCACAGGGTGCAAAGAACGAAGCACTTCAAATAATCTCCGCAACTCTCTTAACTGCCGACAAGGTAGTGATCAACAACATCCCCGACATTCTTGATGTTAATAACCTGATAAGCCTGCTTAAAGACCTGGGCGTAAAGGTTGAAAAGCTCGCAACCAGTAACTACTCATTCCAGGCCGATAAAATAGACCTTAAGGTCCTCGCCTCTCCAGATTTTCAAAAGAAAAGCTCTTCACTTCGTGGCTCTATTATGATGGTTGGTCCATTGCTTGCCCGTTATGGCAAGGCGTATATAGCCAAACCCGGTGGAGACAAAATTGGCCGCCGCAGGTTAGATACTCACTTTATAGGTTTCGAAAAACTAGGTGCCAAATTCGGATACGAAGAAGAAAACAATCTCTATAAAGTTCATGCTGATAATGGTTTGGTAGGTACCTATATGTTACTCGATGAAGCATCGGTAACCGGTACTGCCAATATTGTTATGGCAGCTGTATTCGCCAAAGGCACTACCACTATTTATAATGCAGCTTGCGAACCATATATACAACAGCTTTGCCGCATGCTTAACAGCATGGGTGCAAAAATATCGGGCGTAGGTTCAAATTTACTCACCATTGAAGGAGTGAAATCGTTATTGGGCTGTATGCATACTATATTGCCTGATATGATTGAAATAGGCAGTTTTATTGGCCTTGCTGCCATGACCAAGTCTGAAATAACTATAAAGAATGTTGGGTATGATCATTTAGGTATAATACCTTCAGTATTTCAACGCCTTGGTATTAAAATGGAAAGAAGAGGCGACGATATTTATATACCTGCACAGGAAAGCTATGAGATAGACACTTTTATGGACGGCTCTATACTTACTATTGCCGATGCTATATGGCCTGGTTTAACGCCCGATCTGCTAAGTGTTATTCTTGTAACCGCTACACAGGCAAAAGGTACTGTGCTTATTCATCAAAAGATGTTTGAAAGCCGTTTGTTCTTCGTGGATAAACTTATTGATATGGGCGCACAAATAATACTTTGCGATCCGCACCGTGCAACCGTTATTGGTATGAACCATGAACATTCGTTGAAAGGCATATCAATGACCTCGCCCGATATTCGTGCCGGTGTTGCCTTGCTTATTGCAGCGCTTTCAGCTACCGGAAAGAGCACCATTCATAATATTGAACAAATAGACCGTGGTTATCAGAATATAGACCACAGGCTAAGGGCACTTGGTGCGGAAATTGTAAGAAAATAACGTATATTTGTTCTATAAAAGACATCAACTATGAAGCGTTTCAATATAGTTTTAGCCATTGCAGCAGTATCTTTTTGTGTTGTTGCATTTGCTTTTAAAAGTAATAACCCTACGGAAACCCAGCCTCGCGGCAATGCAGTTGGCCTTGAAGTTGGGAACTTAGCACCTGAGTTAAAACTGGAAGGCACCGATGGTAAAGAGATCAGCCTGTATTCTTTACGTGGCAATGTAGTTCTAGTTGATTTTTGGGCTTCCTGGTGCGGACCTTGTCGCGGAGAAAACCCTAATGTGGTTGCTACCTATAACAAATACAAAAACGAAAAATTTAAAGGTGCTAAAGGTTTTAAAATATACAGTGTATCACTTGACCATGATAAAGCGCCATGGGTGGCAGCTATTCAAAAAGACGGACTTATCTGGCCTGATCATGTCAGCGACCTGAAAGGATGGCAATCTGCTGCTTGCGGCATATATGGCATCAATTCCATTCCTACCAACTTCCTGCTTAATGCCGATGGTGTTATTATAGCCAAAGGTTTACGTGGAGAAGCTCTTGCTGAAGAATTAGCAAAACTGGTTAAGTAATTCCAAGGTCATTTTTCCCGAGATACTCAACAAATAGGCAACACAATTTCTGTGTTTCTCCCATAATTAAGTAATTTTTAATTCGTAATTGGGCAATTACGCCAGAACGCCTCTTGAAATAACTATCTTCTGAACCTCGGTAGTTCCCTCATAGATCTGTGTGATCTTGGCATCGCGCATTAAACGTTCAACGTGATACTCTTTCACATAACCGTACCCGCCATGTATCTGAACAGCTTCAACGGTAGTATCCATTGCCACTTTCGATGCAAATACCTTAGCCATTGCTCCGGCTTGTGTATAATCTAAATGACGATCTTTTAACCATGCCGCTTTTAAACACAGTAAGCGCGCAGCATCAATTTGTGTTGCCATATCTGCCAGCTTAAACTGTATAGCCTGGTGCTGGCTTATTGTTTTACCAAATGCTTTTCTTTCTTTAGAATAGGCAAGCGCTAATTCATATGCGCCAGATGCAATACCCAATGCCTGAGAAGCAATACCTATACGGCCGCCGCTCAATGTCTTCATTGCAAACTTAAACCCGAATCCATCTTCGCCAATACGGTTTTCCATAGGCACTTCCACATCAGTAAACATAATGGAATGTGTATCAGATCCACGGATACCAAGTTTATTCTCCTTCTTGCCCACTGTAACACCTTTCGATTTCTTTTCCACAATAAATGCATTAATACCCTTATGCCCTTTATCTAAGTGGCTTTGAGCAATAACTAAATACACTGATGCGCTGTTGCCATTGGTGATCCAGTTTTTGGTACCGTTCAATATATATTTATCGCCTTTTTGAATAGCAGTTGTACGTTGTGATGTAGCATCGGAACCAGCTTCAGGCTCAGATAACAAGAAAGCGCCAATAATTTCACCTTTTGCTAATGGTGTAAGGTATTTTTGTTTTTGCTCTTCTGTTCCGAATGCTTCAAGCCCCCAGCAAACCAACGAATTGTTTACCGACATGCATACCGAAACAGAAGCATCAATCTTCGATATTTCTTCCATAGCCAGCACATACGATATGGTATCCATACCACCTCCGCCATATTGCGGGCTCACCATCATTCCCATAAAGCCAAGTTCGCCCAGCTTCTTTATTTCTTCCTTCGGAAAACGTTGTTCCTCATCACGATCTATAACGCCTGGTTTCAATACTTCATTAGCAAAATCGCGAGCTGCTTTTTGAATCATTAAGTGCTCTTCTGTCAGTTGAAAGTTCATATCGGTTTGTTTGTTTTAAGCTATTGGCAAATATAAGCGATTTTCTTTGCAGTACTGCGTGTATTCGTCATTACAAAAGAACCATTCCGTATAAAAACTACCGGGTTTTAATATACCTGAGTATCACTATGGTTTAAGGCCTGGTTATACAGATTCTTCTTCATCTCGTCAATCAGCTCCATTTTACGCTTATTCAGAATTATCTTGGTAATATTCTCCTTTTCAAAAGAAAGCGGCGACATGCTATTCTTAATCATATAGCCTTTAATACACAGGAAATATTCACTGCCCGTATCAGCCATTTGAATAAACCGGTTGCCGGGGTTTTGTAAAAACAGATCCTGGTTATAGGTTTGAATAGGTATTTCTTTCAGCACATCATCAAACATCAGCCATGCGTTATCATTCAGGAAAAAGTTTTGTGCGTATTGGTAACAATATTTTTGAAGTTTATCTTTATCCTTCAGGTTATCGGATAATATAAGCGCCTTTAATTTATCCGTTCCGGGAGCCTTCTTCCCTACTTTCACATACAGAATTTTTACAATATCATTCTTTAACTGAAAATCCTTTTTGTTGTCGTCATAATATTTCTCCACCTCAGTCTCGTTCACGTTTGTATCAAGCTTTTCACGAACTAACTCTTTTTCATATGCATAAATGACCAACGAATTCTTGTAATCCTCAATCTGCCGGGTAAGATCCATTTGTTGCTGATCGAGGTTATTGGTAGCCTGGTGAAGCAATACCTGTTGTTCCATCCACTGTTGCACATACTCCTTTACCATTGCCACACTATCGGCATGTTTGGTGTCTTTGGGTACAAGGTCTTTTATATCAGCAGGATAAAGGTATACATCAAATACCCTTGCAATAGGTGTGCCGGTTGGCCCCTTCTTTTTATTTAAATAATTGCATGACGCCAGCGTTAACACCACTAAAAGTAAACTAGTGTATTTTACAACATCTCTTTTAGAGATAGGCGAAGCTTTGCTTCTTATTCCCACCTGTGCAATAATTGTACCAGGTCAAGTAGTAAAGCTGCCTTAGGGCTGTCAGCTTGCGGCTTATATCCTTCCTTTACTTCTTCAATAAGTTTCTTAGCCAGTTCAGGTTTTACCTCCCCAGTCATATGTTCTATAACTGTCAGCGCTTCCATTGCTACTTCAAAATTTTCCTTTACAACCAGTGTAGCAAAAAAAGTAAGGAATGGTGTGCATTCTATATTCCCTTCCCAACAAGCAGCAACAAGTTTTTGTTTATCGCCCGTTGCTTCAGCAATAGCACGTAGCAATAGCTCAACAGCCTTAGGTTCTTTTTTAATAAAATTCAATACACCCGTTCTCGAAGGTTTATGCCTCTCATCACATAACAATTCAGTGATCATCTCTACCTGATCGCGCATGGCGTTCTCTTCATCAACCCTACTTAGGTAAACAGTGTTGAATTGCTTCTGGTCAAAAAGTTTATCAACTAATATGTCTCTTTTAATTGCCATTTTTACTCTGATTTAATAAGGTTGCAAATTTACTATTAATGCAAATGCAATTGTACCCACTGTGTAATATCTTCTCGCCAAATAAGCATAAAAACGCCCACAACCGATACCATGGCAGCCAGCATGGTTTTAAAAGTTAGCTTTTCTTTATACAATACAAACGACATAGGCACAACTACTATAGGCACCAATGATATTATGGTTTGCACCACCGCTGCTTTACATAAGGTAACACTCCACATAACCAGTACAATTGATAGAATAAGTCCCCAAATGGTTGCCAGGGTAACTTTACCAATAATGTCCTGCCCTTCGCGAACAATTACAATAACGTCTTTTTTTAATCTGCCCCGTGAAATAGTAAACAGAAAGTAAACTACTGTAGCAGCAAATATCCGTATCCATGTTGCATGCAAGGGAGATAGTGCATAACTTGTATCATTAAACCCCTTTTTAGAAATAACAATATGAAAACCCTGGCACAAACCAGCCAGTACGCCAAACAGTATCCCCTTACGGACCGTACCATGTTTTAATGAAGGTGGAGAACTTTCAGATGCTTTGCCACCCATTAAAAACCATATAACCCCTACTATACTTAATAAAATACCTATAATACCAATGAAGTTAATGCTTTCACTTAGCAATAAAAAACCAAACGATAAGGTTGCAATAGGTGCTATGGTATTGAATATACTTGATACCCTGGCGCCTAATATGGCCATGGCATAAAACCCCAAATAATCGCCAATCACAAGCCCTAATATACCTGATGCACCCACATACAAATACTGAGCGAGGGAAGGCCCCGTAAATAAATCGACCACAGATAATTTACCAATAGTTGTGCAAAGAAGCGTAAGGACTACAAAGGCAACCAGCAACCTGTAATGATTCAACGCAACAGAACCCCATTTACGTGCAGCTTCAGTAAACGGAAAGTTAGACAAGGCACTGGCAAACATACCGAAAAAAGCAAGTAAATAACCTAATGATGCACCACTCATATAGGGCACAAGTTTACAGTAAAGAAATGATTTGATAAAATAGTATTATTTTCGGGCAGGTAAAACAAGGCTATGAACATTATTATAACAGGTGCAAGTAAAGGAATAGGAAATGAACTGGCAAGACAATTTGCCCAGAACATCAATAATAAAGTTGTAATTATAGCCCGCAACCGCCTTAAACTTGAACAACTAAAACGCGAATGCCTGTTTCAATATCCCGGTGCGAAAATCTATCCACTAGTATTTGACCTTACCACAGGCGATTTTAAGCGTGGCCTTATGCCTGAACTGCTTTCGTCTATCAGTTCAATAGATATACTTATAAATAATGCCGGAGTGCTTATAAACAAGCCATTTACAGAACTAACCAGGGAAGATATAGATACTATGTACAGAACGAATGTTACATCTTCTTTTGAATTGATACAGGCCCTGTTACCCTATATGGGCAAAGGGCAACACCCTACACATATAGTAAACATAAGCAGTATGGGCGGTTTCCAGGGCAGTGCCAAGTTTGCCGGCTTAAGCGCTTATAGTTCGAGTAAGGCTGCTATGGCTAGCCTTACTGAGTGTCTTGCAGAAGAATTTAAAGGACAGCATATTTCTGTAAACTGTTTATGCATTGGCGCTGTACAAACTGAAATGTTTGCGCAAGCCTTTCCGGGTGAAAAAGCTGGTATGCAACCGGCACAAATGGCTGCCTACATAAAAGATTTTGCTTTAACCGGGTGGAATTATTTTAATGGAAAGGTGTTGCCAGTAACAAGCAGTACGCCGTAACGCTATTTCCAGATCCTTGCTTCCTCCAACTTCACTTTTTCATTAAAGAAAAAGTTGGTATTCTTTTCAAATGCTTCCGTATAATCAGAAACATAAAAGCGATGGTCAGGTTTTTTGGCAGAAGTATTCAATAAATTATCCTTCTTTAACAGGCGATACACATATTCCGCCACTTCATCAGCTGAGTCTATAAGCGGTACTTTGCCCTGGTAAACCGACTCTATTTCTTTTTTAATGAGTGGATAGTGCGTACAACCCAATATCAGGGCATCTATCTTTTTAAGCTTAGGACGCGATAAGTATGAATCAATTACGGCTTTGCTTATTTTATTATTAAAGAAACCTTCCTCTATCATAGGCACCAGTAATGGTTGCCAAACCATTTACCTCAAGCTTTTCATTCGCTTCTTTTAGCTTTTGTGCGTGTATGCCCGATTTAATAGTTCCCTTGGTTCCAATAACACCAATGCGTTTTAATTTAGCATTATCGGTTATCTTTTTCACAACGGGGTCTATTACATTAACTACCAGCGCACGCTTGCCAACAAAA
>DATHNG010000081.1:0-6799 GCA_035486275.1 Bacteroidia bacterium | reverse complement strand
ATGCTGTAATGCCATATACGCAATACCGTATGCTTTCAGGCAATTGGTCTGACTTTCATCCATAGGAATAAAAATAAAGGTTGCCCGCGCTTCCATGAATGAAAGCAGAATAAAAAATGCAGAAACAATCTTTTTCTTCATAACCATTTTTGCGCGTCTCTAAATTAGGCAAAAAACAGTTGAGGCGCCAATGCGATTATGTTAATAAAACTAAAAATAATAGTTGGAACGCAGATGCCGCAGATTTTAACAGATTCTATAAGATTTTTGATCGGTGTTTATCTATCTAAATCTGTGTTATCCGCATTCTATTATGATCTCGAGATTTTAAAACGGCCCTTCTTCAATATCGTTTTTCTTATCATCCCAGTTCCTCGACTGCATTATTCTTGTCTCAACGTCATGAGGGGAGGAATGATAATCGCTCAATGAAGGTTCGTACTCCACAAACTTTGCAAATTCCTTTTGGAATTTAAGGTGTACACTATCAAGCGGGCCATTTCTATGTTTAGCAATAATTATCTCTGCAGAATCAGGTGGAGAGTCCTCTGTATTCTCAGCGCCATAATAATCAGGTCGATACACGAACAATACCATATCAGCATCCTGCTCAATAGCACCCGACTCACGAAGATCAGAAAGTTGCGGGCGCTTGGCACCGCCACGCTGTTCTACGGCACGGCTAAGCTGAGATAATGCAATTATAGGTACATTCAATTCTTTAGCCAGGCTCTTTAATGAACGTGATATAGTACTTATTTCCTGCTCACGATTGCCGCCTCTGCTTTCTGTACCGCTGGTCATTAGCTGAAGGTAATCTATGAGTATCATCTGAATATCATGATTCTCTTTCAACCTTCTGGCCTTTGCACGCAAATCGAATACTGATAAAGCAGCGGTATCGTCAATAAATATAGGCGCTTCGGAAAGCTTGGCAACTTTATGCCCTACAAGTTGATTGAATTCTTCATCACTCAAACTCCCTTTCCGTAACTTTTCCATAGGTATTTCAGTCTCGCTCGAAATAATACGGGTTGCAAGCTGAAGGTTTGACATTTCTAAAGAGAATATAGCTACCGGAACCTGGAATAACATTGCTGAATTACATGCAAGCGTTAATGCCAATGCGGTTTTACCCATACTGGGACGTGCTGCAAGAATAATAAGATCAGAGCCTTGCCAGCCAGATGTAATACGATCAAGTTCGGAGAAACCACTTGGAACACCAGTGATACCAGTCTTTCTTTTCTTGGCAGCCTCAACCTGCTTAATTACCTCATGTACAAGACTACCTGCCTTTTTAGGGTCATTCTTAATATTTTCGTCACCAATTGCAAAAAGCCTTTTTTCAGCAATGTCAAGCAATTCAAAAACATCCATACTGTTATCGTATGAGTTCTCAATTGTTTCTGACGAGAATTTTATAAGCTCACGCTGAATATATTTTTGCAATACAATACGTGCATGGTACTCAACGTTTGCCGATGAAGCTATTTTACTGGTAAGCTGCGAAATGTAATATGCCCCGCCTACCGCTTCAAGGTCGTCTGTCTTTTTTAACTCATTTGTAACAGTTAAAATATCAATAGGTTCAGAGTGTTCAAATAAACGCCTGATAGCTGCAAATATTTTTTTATGTGCATCACGGTAAAAAACATCTTCACGTAAAATATCAATAATGTTAGTAAGCGCTTCCTTTTCAAGCATTAATGCTCCCAGCACTGCCTCTTCCAGCTCAACCGCCTGTGGTGGCAGTTTGCCCATTTCAAGCTCTGCAAAGTTGAGAGCTGATTTAGATGTATTTCTGTTTGGTTTTGTATTCCTCATTAAAATCCTCCTAGGTTAAAAATCGGGATGCCAAAAATATTAAAATAGGGTTCGGTCACCCCAACTATTTTATCAACAACCCCTCAATCTCTCTGCACTATTGAAAATTATATTTTTAGCACCCTTAAAAAGCGTAAATTTAAATTATGATTAAACGCTTTACATTACTTGTAACGGGAATAATTTTTTTTTGTTTCTGCTGTAAAAAAGATACCTCGGTTGGTTACCCCTCAGTGCAGATTATTACTCCCCCAACTCTCAGCACGTACGCTGTTTTTGATACTGTGGTTATAAAAGCAAATGTAAGTGATGCATCCAGTCTTCAATCAATTGTAGTATACATTACCAATGCCCAGAACATACCCGTATTGCCAACAGCGAACATTCACATAACGGGAAAAAGCATGTCATTCACTTGTTATTACCCTTTAAATGACCTTCACCTGGCAAGTGGTGAGTATACAATTGTTGTAAAAGCATATAATGGTACTAACGTGCAGTATGGGTTTCAGCAGATATATATTGATGCAGTGCCAACAGTACGATTAGGTATTTATGTCATTACACGCAATAGCAGCGGGGTGCATGTTTCAAAGCTCGATACAAATTTTAACGCATCAGTTGTATATACCCAGGGAGGTGATTATTCAGCATCGGATATAAATTCCTACTTCCAGCAATTATATATTTCAGCAGCCGATTCAGGAAACTTTACTGTGCTGTCAATGCCTTCGGCTACAACTGCATGGAGTATGAATGGAATAGTTTCTCCATTACCATATTTTACAAATACATATAGTTATGGAGATGCGGTTTACATATCGCAGTACAACGGCCTTATTAAATATTATAACCACCTCGGTACAGGTTTGGTTTCAAGTGCTGCGGCAACAAGTTTTTGTCCTATAAAAACGGCGGTGTGGAATAATTATTTATTTGCTGAAGAGAAAAACATTGGTTCATCAACAAGGAACCTTGTTGTGTATTATGCCCCATCGGGCGCCGGATATGAACAGAGCAGTTTATCAGGCCCGGTGGTAGCTATGTTTGGTATGGATGTGAACGATCTGTTTGTATTTGGGAATCAAAATTCAGGCGGGGCTTATTTGCAACTGTTCAATATTCCGGGTAATATATTTTATTCTCCCCTTACCATGCCGGCCGCAAACTTGCTTTCAGTTACACAAATTGATCCGCAGACTTATTTATTGGGTTTCGATAATAGCATAATATACATTTACACATATAACCCCAATGGAATGACCCCTTTTATAAGCGGAGTGAGTGCTTCTCATTTGCAATATGATGCAACAGATAATGAATTGGTAGTGTCGTCAGGCAAATATGTATATGAATACAATTACAGCCCCGTTACGTTGTTATACGCAGCAAATATGCAAGACAGTGTACTTAACGTACACTTGCTGTTTAATAAATAAAAGAATTAGTTGGTTTGAGTTCCTGTCCCGGGAATTGTCAAGGACTTTTTATAGTCGTCGAACGATTCTGTTTTATATTTCTCCTGAACAATAAAAGTGAGTATTTGCTTAAGGTCAGAAGCGGGATAATAATTTGGCGCTATAAGAACACGATTGAATTTTTCATCGAGATAAACCGTAGTGGGATAACCCATTTGACCATTTAAAAGAGAAAATGCCAGTTCGTTGGTTGAACCTCTCTGATCTGGTGTATGGTTATAAAATTTATGGTTGTCGAAGTGAAAAGTATCCTGTGTTTCAGCATCAAGGCGGACAGCATAAAAATTATCATTCAGGTATTGAATAATATCCTTATCAGTATATGTAGTTGCATCCATGCGCTTACACCAGCCACACCATTGAGTATACACATCAATGAAAATTTTCTTTGGATGCGCCTTACTCAGCCTTACTGCATCATCAAAACTCATCCAGTTAACAGCAAGGCCCGGTTTTTTAATGGCAGGTTTAAAGCTAAGCAGCCCAATACTTGAAATAGCCAGTGAAAGTAGAATGAGCCAAGTGTATTTAATGAACCCTGATTTCATAAATCAAAGTTACAACTTATTTGGCAGATGTTCAAATACTAAACACCTCCAACTTTACACAATTCTGTTAAAAAAGGTTATTTTTAAAACAAGCCATTGACATAGCCCATGCCTCACTTGCTGCCTTTGCGTTATACGATGGCCTTTCATCACAATGAAAAGCATGGTCGGCATACGATATAACAACATTAGTATAAAGCTTGTTAGCTGCTTTAACAGCATTAATAACGGTATCTATCTGATCGGGTGTAATATGCTTATCCAAACCACCCCAGAAGAACAGGTGTGGGCCACTCATAAGCGGAGCACGGTCAACATAGTCAGAAGTTCTGCCGCCATAAAAAGATATAGCTGCTGAAAGCGGAACTACTGTATTCGCAATAAATGAAACTCTTCCGCCAAGGCAGAAACCAATACAACCTACCTTATCATGTTTTACGTTTGCTTGTTTTTGTAACCAATCATATGTTGCCTTCACATCGGTTGACATACCTTCCAGGGTCATGCCCTGAAAATGAGGCATAATTGCATTCATATCACCGTAAGACATTTCTGCACCTGGCGCAGCAGTACGATGAAATAATTCGGGAGCAATGGCTACATAACCTTCTTTTGCAACGCGGTCAGCTACATTTCTAATATGGCTGTTTACACCAAAGGCTTCCTGGAAAACCATTACGGCCGGAAAAGGACCTTTACCTTCTGGCATTGACACATAGGCTTGCATGGTAGTGCCATCGCTTACCTGTAAGTTGATCTTTTGAGTTGACATAGAGATTTATTTTGGGGTTACTGATTACAATCTGTGCATGACAGTTACATCACTTCTTTGCACCATTTCATTCTTCGGGTCGAAAAATTCGTAGTGCCATGTGATCACTGCATGATGCTTTTCTTCATTTTTATTTAAATGAGATATGGTCAGTTTGCAGGTTATGGGTGTGTTTGCGTAAATAGGCTTTAAGAATTTCCAGTTATTCAATTCCAAGCCACAAATAACGGTATCACCAAAAAGCGGCACCCATCGTATTCTGTACATGGTATTAAAAACCTGCGGGCCACTTGAAACAAGTCCTTTAAACATACTTGCTTCAGCTATCTTTTTATCTATGTGAAATGGAAGCGGATCATATTGCTTCGCATAACTCATTATGTCTTCTTCTGATAAAGTTAATGAACCGAGATCAAACACCTGACCTAGCTTGAGGTCCTTAATAAAATACTTTTCCACTTCTCTATAATTTTTCCTGTTTGCTTATAGCCACTTTGTATAAAATGAATGCCATTAAGGTAAAGAAACCCAAGGCAATCAAATCAGTAAATCCGCCAATTTGCGTAGTCAGGTAATCTGTAAACGGAACACCACCGATATGGAAGGTTAGCATATCTGAAAGCGTTTTCATTTTACCATCTGATCCTGTAATATTGGTTCCAATTAAAACAGAAACAAGTATTCCCGTAAGTGCACCACCGGCAATTAAACCTGAACTGAACAATGCACCCGGCCCGATATCAGATTCCGGCTCACCGGTTTTAACTTTTCTATCTACCAGCCATTTTACAACACCGCCCGCAAAAATTGGCGTAGTGCTTGATAAAGGAAGATACGCACCAACTGCAAATGCTAAAGAGCTTACATCACAAAGCTCCATAACTGCTGAAATGCCCATACCAACCATTACTAGTCCCCATGGCAGGTTGTGACTAAGTAAACCTTTGATTACGGTGGCCATTAAGGTTGCCTGTGGTGCAGGCAATGGATGCGGATGAGAAGGTGTAATTGCGCCTATTCCTATTTTGTCATTTAATAAAGTAAGTGTGAAACCAATTGCGACTGTAGATGCTAATACACCTATTATTAAACCTAATTGTTGTTTTACCGGTGTAGCACCTAATATATATCCTGTTTTTAAGTCCTGTGATGTAGCGCCTGCATTTGCAGAGGCAATGCAAACAATAGAACCAACCACTAATGCAATTGGCTGATAATGATCTCCTGTCCAGCCAATACCTACAAATATGAGTGAGGTAGCCATGAGTGTGGCAATCGTCATACCCGAAATAGGATTTGAAGAAGAACCTATTAAACCAACAATGCGTGAAGAAACGGTAACGAAGAAAAAACCGAATACCACGATCATGACTGACGATATAACGTTGCCGGGTATTTGCGGTATAACCGACATGAAAACAATAAGGATCAAACTGCCTACTAATACATATATAAGAGGCATATCTTTTTCTGTCCTTGTTTTTTCAACTGTAGCGCTATCATCTTTTTTTCTCAGGTCTTTAAATGAATCGCGGAAAGCGCTTATAATGGTCGGGAATGTTTTTATTAGTGTCATTAAGCCACCAAAGGTTACAGCACCAGCACCTATGTAACGTATATAATGATCCCAGATATCATCGGCACTCATTTGAGAAATAAGCTGCGTTGTTTCAGGCGGAAATGCTTTCGCAAGCCCGTCACCCAACATGGTAATTAAAGGTATAAGCACTATTGACGACAGTACACCGCCTGCTACCATTATACCTGCAATCTTTGGGCCTATTATATAACCAACGCCCAATAATTCAGGTGTTATTTCTCCATTAACGGTTGCATTAGGCAAAACCGATTTCCTATCGAATATATATTGAGGGATATCTTTCCAGAAACCGAATATAGACATCAGTAACTTATATAAGAATGCAAGCCCTAAGCCGTAATAAACTTTTTGCGCCAGTTTGCCGCCCTTCTCACCTGCTACCAGCACATCTGCACAGGCAGTACCTTCAGGATAAGGTAAGTTACCATGTTCTTTTACTATAAGTGAACGCCTGAGTGGCACCATGAACAATACGCCTAAAATGCCGCCTGAAAGGGCCAGTACAAATATCTGGAAGTAGTGAAAATAATCACTTCCACCGGTAAGAAAGAGTAGGGCGGGAACAGTAAAAACC
>DATHNG010000080.1:0-6262 GCA_035486275.1 Bacteroidia bacterium | reverse complement strand
CATGTGCTTGCCGGACTGCCCCAATACAACTGGCATTCATTTAATCATAGACCATCCTTAAATAAAGCATAGAATGTCAATGCGAGTTATTGATAACCAATAAAATAAATGTGCTATATTTAATCCTTTTAAATATAGCACATTATTATGATAAAAATACTAAATGAATTTACCGGAGTAACCATTGCTTTACTGGCCGGCATTTATACATTCAAATATATGAATCTGCTTTACCGTATTTTCTTCTTTCAATCACTTAGCTATTTACTCATCCTGCTATTATCTTATGCGGTTCAATCCATTCCCCGTATGCAACACCGTAATGAATGGTTATTTAATTCATATATGCCCATAGAAACTGGACTTTTAACCTGGTGCGGATACGAATTCTTCCGGCACAGGAAAGAAAAAATAGTAATATGGATAGGATACGCTATTTTTCTAATTCTATTACTATGTGAACTTTTTATTAAAGGAATTTGGGAGTTCTCCAATCATGGCTATATAGCTGAAAGTTTTTTGATAGTTATGGTTTACCTTGGCATCATCTATTTTCTATTAACCAATCAAAATAAAACATGGAAGCATTCGCCGGAGTTGTGGATTGCGTTAGGTTTAATTTTATATTTTGGATGTACACTGCCCTATTTGAGTCTTCTTAAATACCTGGAGGTATCTTATCCAAAAGCCAATATTTATTTATTCCGCCTAATAACCGTCGGCCTTGCAAACCTCCGCTATCTCCTGCTTGCCTATGGTTTCTGGCTCATGCGGGGCAATGCTCTGAAAAAAACTACTACACCCCATGAGTAATGTTGAAATGGTGTTAGCTGTTATAAGCATCACACTGCTAGTGTCGTTATTGTTCGCAATAGTTGTGTTGGTCTTCTTTCAATCGGGCAGGCAAAGGCTGAAACAACAGATGGAACTGGCACAGAATAAACTAAAATTTGAGCAAGAATTACGTCATGTAGAGTTGGAAGTAAGCGAAGAAATGATGAGGCAGTTTGCCCAGGAACTTCATGATAACATTGGCCAGTTGATTACCGCCGTTGGAATTCAGATTGAAAACATAAAGTTCGACCACAGGGACTTAAAAGAAAGGTTTGAACCTGTTGAAATTTACCTTTCCGAGGCAACGCAGCAATTAAGGTTATTGAGCAGGACACTCAACAGTGATTATGTTGGCAGGATCGGATTATTCAGCGCCATTGATATTGAAGTAAAAAGAATCAGATCTTTAAACAGATTCTCGGTTCACTGGCAGCCTGTTTCCGGCAATTCAGGCCTCGATAAAGACCAGGAGTTAATGGTGTTCAGGGTATTTCAGGAAGTTATCCAAAATTGCCTCCGGCATTCCCTGGCTCAAAATGTTTCAATTTCATTGAAAAACGAAGGAGGAGTTTTCGAAATGAAAATAAAAGATGATGGGTTGGGCTTCGATGCGGAAAACATTTTGAATTCGGACAAGGCATCGGGGTTAAGAAATATTATGAAACGATGCGAATGGATTGGAATGGTATGTAACATAGAATCATCCGTTGGAAATGGCTGCACAATTTCACTGAGCAAGCGTATCTAACAATACATATATTTGTAATTATATTTGCGTTATATGGAAGTAAAAAAGAAAATTATCCTGCTGGAAGATCATTTGATGATCCGCACCGGGATAAAAGAACTGATTGAAAAAATAGGGCCGTATAAAGTTTCACATGAATTCAGCAATGGTGTTGAATTCATAGCTGCATTTGATAAAATTGATTCCATAGATTTGATAGTTCTTGACCTGAATATGCCCGCCATGAATGGTGAAAGGGTTATTGAAAAGTTAAATGAAAGAAAAAGTAAAACACCTATATTAGTTTTAACAGTTAATGAAGACGAGAAGGCAATTGTCAAGCTTTTCAGGCTTGGGGTTCGTGGCTATTTAAAAAAAAATAGCGGGTTTGAAGAGTTGGAAAGGGCACTGAAAGAAGTATTTGAAACAGGTTACTTTCATAATGAATTTCTTACCTTGACACTGCAAGCAAGGGTAGACGCTATTAAAAGCGAACAAGAGTTGATATTGGAAAAATTGACCAATAGAGAAAAGGATTTCTTAAAGCTTATATGTAATGATAAGGAGTATACATATGAGCAGATTGCTGATTTGATGCATGTGCAGCACCGTACCATTGATGGATACCGTGAATCGATATTCGACAAGTTTGGAATAAAATCCAAAACAGGGTTAGTACTTTTTATTTTGCGCTATAAATTATATGATATTTTCTGTAATAGTTCCGACTAAAACCTCGATAGGGTTCTATCTCAATCTTTGCATACTTTTACTTTGCGATTAAAGAACAGTAATAAATAGTTGTCAGGATTTTAAAAACCAGAAATGTTGGGGAGTGTAAAATAAACTGTGTCAATTATACCTAACATTTTAATAGTTAGGTAAAAGAGAGCGTTTTAATAAATATCAGTTCCAGGAAAGCCGGAGAAATTAACCTAAAAGGCTCTTCCCCGGCTTTTCATGATTGGAGAATCAGGTTTTAATAATCGGCTGTGGCTAATTCATTCATTTCAAATAATTGTTTATATTTGTTAAGTGGTAAAACGAATTACAGTATTATCTTTATTTTCTATGCTCTCTGTAACATTTAACTATGCCCAACAGAATCTGGTTCATAACTATCCTTTTGAACAAAAACTCCAATGTATAAATTGGTGGTATGAATTTACAGGATACGTTGCCAACTGGAATGGAGGTGGGGCAGGGCTTTCCTGGCTGACATCCGATTCAAACTGCAACAGCGGAGGAGTTGCAGGAGTACCGAATAATTATTATGGAAATCAAAAGGCTCACTCTGGTATCTCATATTGTGAGTTTGCGACTTATGTCGATCAGGCAAGTACTTACCCTTACTATTACAATGACAGAGGCTATATTCAAGAAAAATTAAGCAGTCCTTTAGAGAGAGGTGCCAAGTATTGTGTAGATTTCTTTGTAAGTTTAGGAGACACTTATTTCTTTGCCTGTAATAATATGGGTGCGTACTTTTCTGATTCTATGTTAGAATATGCGCTATATGTGATCTATGTTAAATCATATCTCACTCCACAAGTGGCTAATGACCCTATAAATAATCCCCTTACAAATGTGTTTGGTTGGACAAAAATTGCAGGAAGTTTTGTCGCGTCTGGAGGGGAAAAATATATAAATATTGGTAATTTCACAGATGATTCAAAAAGTATTATTACCCCATTGGCATCTAATGCTAGTCCAAGTATGATTAATGCTTATTGTGCGTATTATTACATTGATGACGTATCTGTTAACCAGGTTTTTCAGTCCCACGTCGGCAGAGATACATTAATTTGTGCAGGTGGCAAGGTATTAATTGGTAAAGATACTGCAGTTCCCGGCGTTAGTTACTCCTGGTTACCTGAACTAGGCTTATCAAACTCTAATGCCGCACAAACATACGCCTCACCTACTGTTACAACAACATATACACTAACTGTCATAAATGATTCCATGGTGAAATGTGGTTGCCCTGACAGCCTAACAAAAGATAGTGTTACTATCAATGTTATAAACATGCCTATTTCAGTTTGCTGTTCAACTACAATAACAGATGGCCAATCTGTCACCCTTACTTCAAGTTTATCTTATAAATATCTTTGGGTTCCCGAAACGGGACTAAATAATGACACAACTCAAAATGTGCAGGCAGCACCTTCAGTGACTACTGTTTATTATATTACAGAAACCGACAGTAACGGATGCAAGGCCATGGATTCAGTTATCATTACTGTTATTCCTGAACCTTGCGGGGAGGTTTTTATCCCTGATGCATTTTCTCCTAATGAAAGCTATAATCCCATTCTTTATGTTAGAGGAGATTGTATTACCTCTATGGATTTTAATGTATTTGACCGATGGGGTAATAAAGTTTATGAATCTCAGAACCTAAATAATGGTTGGGATGGAACATATAAGGGTTTACCATTGAACATGGGAACTTATATTTGGCTTGTAAAAGCTACATTACTTGATGGAACAAATTTTGAGAAAAAAGGGAATGTTACCTTGGTGAGATAGCTCTAAATTATTACAAATTTAATTTATATCAACTTATTAATATATAGTGTTTAAATAAAATATCCCACAAAAAGGATAGGAATTCTATTTAAAAAGGGCACGGAAAAGATACAGAATTCAGGTGTTGAAATGCACATAAATATATTATCTGTAGCACCTTTATAGTTTACATGGAAGATTTCCAAATTTGGACCACTTAGCTACCATCTGATAACATAAGAATGTTGTTACACAGCATCACTAAGTCTGCCCAGAGATTTGTAGCATCCCATAATGCAGAACAAGACAATGTGATAAATATCAATTCAACCATCTAATAATGTCAATCGGTATTACCTTAAAAAATAACCTTCATATAATATTCAGTATTAGAAAACATTTTACATTTGTTTCTGATGTAAAACTTCGGCATTTATATAGGTGTCTTAAATCTTCCTGATTTACCATTCGACCTGGACCCGATAGAGAGCCATTATACATTTAGTCAGTTGTTTTTTAATCCCCTGTGGCATTGCTATGCAATCAGGTAAAATTTAGGTTGAATGGAAAAAATAAATAGTACTCTGTCTATAGTCCTGCTTGATAATGATGTTGCCTCTCTTTCTCAGATGGAGCAACTAATTAATAATTTGCAAATTGCCAATGTAGTTGCTACATTCAATAACTCTGCTGCGTTTATTAAGGAGTTACCAATGCTCAATTTTGATTTGTTAATGCTCGACATAGAAATGGCTGGTACGACGGGTAGGGAAGTAATAAAAAAAGTTGGAAGGGATAAATGCATAATAAATACAGGGCATAAACATAGGTATGAGGAAGCAATAAAATGTCATCCTATTGACATTTTATTAAAGCCAGTTTACAAAAAAGCCCTGAATCGTGCTTTGGATAAAGCTAAAAAAATTATTCCAGAGATTAAGGCCATGACAGAAAATAAATACCTGGCATTTAATACTGCAAAAAGGGGAGGAAAAGTTTTTCTTTTATTGCAGGATATTGTTTTTGTAACTACGGATAAAGATGGTCCGAGAAATAAACTAGTTATAATGAGAGATGGTTCACGTCATATATTGATGAACTATACAATTGATGAATTACATAATACTGTACCTCATTTATTACGCCCTAATACCTCTTCACTCATTTCACCCGAAATAGTTCTTAAAAAAGGATTTAATTATTTTGAACTAACAGTTAGTAATGAGGAGAAAAAAAAGATTGTTGTAAATATTACAAGAAAATTTGGTCCTAAATTAATTAACTATAATACCAAAGGATAATCTATAGTTCTTCCCATTGTCGTTTATTACATATTTTCTGTTATTCGTTACACATTCTAAAAATCACAGTTGTATTATAGTTATACTTGATATGTTAAAATATTTTAACCTTAAAATTCACCCACAATGAAAAAAATCAATTTATTACTTTGTGCTTTATCCCTTATAGGAACAGTCGCCGCAACTGGGAATGAGTCCAAGGATTTTGATAGAATAAAGAAAAATAGTAAAGTTGGCGATACTTATGCAACTTGTAATTTAAGCACTACTGCAACAGTAAGTAATAGTGTCACTTGTAATGGTGGAAGAGACGGAAGTGTTAATGCAACACCTTCCAATGGAACAGAACCTTATACATATATGTGGGGAGACGGAAATAGCAATTCCTCCGAAACAGGGCTTTCTGCAGGCACCTATAGTGTTACGGTAACAGATAATACTGGATGTACTGCTACTGCTGCTGCAACTGTTACACAACCTTCAATATTGAATACATCAGTAGGTGTTACTACCAATGTTACCTGTAATGGTGGTAGTGACGGAAGTGTTTCTACCACACCTTCCAATGGAACCTCTCCTTACACATATTCGTGGGCTGGTGGAGGAACTAATTCAACCGAAACAGGACTTTCAGCAGGTACGTATAGTGTGACTGTAACGGATAATTGTGGAACAACAGCGACAGCTTCTACAACAATTACGCAACCCACGGGTTTGAGTATTTCTGCCACCGCTTCGAGTTCAGTAATTTGCTTTGGAAAATATGATACATTATCTACAACAGTAAGTGGCGGGAACGTACCCTATACTTATTCTTGGACAACCGGGTCTCCCACTGGAGGGTTAAGCTGTTCCAATTGCCAAAATCCAGTTGCGACACCGGCATGTT
>DATHNG010000079.1:0-6587 GCA_035486275.1 Bacteroidia bacterium | reverse complement strand
TGGTGGTAAACTGAAACACTACCGTAAAATCAGAACAGCCACAGTTTATGATAAGTAATTTATCGCCATTCTTAAAGTTCACCCAATTATACCCATTAAGGCTATCATCTGTCAGCAAAAATTTACTTCCCGGAAACACAGAATCGTTTACAATATTTTCAGGTGTGGCGCGGTTACAATCTGAAGGGTGGGTGCCACTATTCCTCAGTTTATCGGGGTCGGGCAGGTTACACTGTGCCAGTAAAGGAAAACTAAACAACAAAATGAACAGGGAGCAGGTTACCTTGAAATGGCCTTTCATTGCATGCTATAAAGCTATTGTTGCATAGCTGATTTTTCGTAATCCCATTTTTTGATCCAGAAAGATGCGTTACATCTTTTCGGGTTAAAAAGCCTTTTCTTTTCTTTATTCAATACAATGCTTTGTGTTGTTTTTTCTTCATCTTTTATGGCAGCCTGGCTCAGGCGGCCTACGGCAATAAATCTTGCTGCGTCAATACCCTGTGTTACCAGGTAGTTTACGCAAGCCTGCGCCCTCGCTCCGGCCAGGGTTACGTAATCATTTTCATGCATGTCGGCATCGCCCATAAACTCAACTACTATTTTAGGCCTTTCATTCATTATTTTCTTCACCGTGTTCAGGCTATCCATGGCAGACCTGGTTAAAACGGCAGCACCTGAATCAAACAGAATAGGGGAGAACACGAATGGTCTTTCATACCCGTTCTTCTCAATTTGAAAATGGTGCGAATACACCTGCATATCCTTACTTGCCGGTGTTATCTGAAAAACATCGGCAGGGTCGCTTGGGTTGTACCCGTTCGCATCAACAACAGCATTGTAATAGCTAACCGGGTTAAAGTTGGTAATGCTTACACTGAAAACACCGTTGCTGTCAGCCGCTGATGAAACATTCGTTCCTTCAGACCCCGAAACAAAAACCAATGCATGCGGCACAGGCTGAAGTGTGTTTATATCAGTAACCAGGCCCCTTACAACAACAGTAGAAGGTGTAATAAAGAACATATTCTTTAAGCTAAGCCCCGCACGACAGTTAGCCAGGCATGCAGCCATTTTCGCATCTTTCCCCTTTATTTTCCCTATAGCGGCCGGTGTTATTACTGGGTTATCGCTTCCATTACCCATTAACCGTATCCTTGAACCCTGAATATCGTTACCTATCAAATAATTAATACACTCTTTGGCACGCGACCTCGATAACATTAACCTGAAGCTTTTATTGCCTTCTTTTTTATCGGCATAGCCTTCAATTTCTACAATGGTAGTAGGGTTGTTTTTAAGGTATCGTACCCACTGTTTTAATACTGAATCTTTTTGAGTGTTTAAAATGGTGTTATCCTTAAAGCCGAAATGTACAACGCTTGTTGGTGGCGGTGCTGAAGCGTATACAACATTTTGCTTCAGCATAATATTACGCTCATATATCCTGTCGGTATTATTAAGCCCGTATGTGCTGGCATAGCACTCATCATTACCCGAATACCCATACACCGGTTTTTGGCACTGTGCATACAGCACATATATTTTATTGGGCTTCACAACAGGAGAAGAAAAGCTATACATACCCTTTTCATTGGTAATAGCGGTTACAAGGGTATCGTCGCTGCGTAATGTTACAATGGCATTAGGTATGCCGTTTTTTACAGAATCGGTTATGGCGCCCTCAATAGTAATTTTTTGAGCGCATGAAAAATGGGGGAGGCCTGCAAATAACAAAAAAGAAAACATTGTATACAAGCCTGAAATATAGAACCTGTTCTGTTTATTTTCTTTCACCTTGTTCTTACGAAACACCTTTGTTTATTATTAAATTCCTGCAAAATTATATAATAAATACGGTAATTGGTTATTTTATCAACTCCATTTTTTCAATCACCATGCCTTTTATTTTTATATTCTCATTCTCTGGTGAGAATATGGAATCGATATAAAATGTAACATTAAACCTTTGGTTAACAAATGCAGGTACAAGCCTCGACGGAGGCCCGCCAGTATCCCACAGCCACGCATATCCTTTAGGTGTAAGGCATGTATCAAACTCATTGGAATAAGTGGTTTCGCCTTTAGCCGTTTTAAATTGCAGGTATTTATATTCCATACTCAAATACCCGTCAACAAGGGTTAGCTGGCTGGTTATTGTTTGAGGTTTAGATGCACTGTAATTTTTTACACCACAAGCCCCGGCAGATAGTATTACGCTGATTAAAAGCAGCTTGCTAAGCGATTTCATTATACAAGTTTACAGTTTTTATTTGCCTGTAAATAAGAAAAACAAATAATTAAATTATTAGCATTTTATCTGCTATATTTGCGACCGAAGAATATTTTTACAATTACAAGTTTGAGTAAAACCCCAGAAGCCAAAATTGACATTGTCATTGTTGGTGCGCAGAAATCTGCTACTACATCGTTAAAACACTATATAGGAGAGCATCCGGCTA
Organism: Bacteroidia bacterium; assembly: GCA_035486275.1. Lineage (GTDB taxonomy): Bacteria > Bacteroidota > Bacteroidia > JABEUT01 > JABEUT01 > JABEUT01. Next base: position 4,125 of record DATHNG010000079.1, on the reverse strand, counting down.
TACTTGCTCACCCCCAGATAGAGTTTGCCTATTTTATTGACGATAAGGAGTATGCGAACGGGGTAAATGGAATGCTTAACAAGTATTTCAAAAACAAGAACAATAAGAATGTTACCATGCTGGCGGCTAAAAGCGCTTTGCTTTACGTATCGGAAACCGGTATGCAAAGGCTACGGCAATATAACCCCGATTGTAAAATAGTGCTTATTTTGCGTAACCCGGTTGAGCGAACATATTCAAGCTACCTTATGGATATGATAAACTTTAACTACACATTTCCGGAGATAAAGAAAATAGCCAGCGATAATGAAGACCTGAGGTATAAAATATTCATTGATTCAGGTATTTACGCAAAGCATTTACACAACATTTACAAGCATTTTCCGAAGGAGCAGGTTAAAATACTTCTGTATGAAGATATTCAGAACAACGGGGTTGAAACATGCCAGCAGATATACAAATGGCTGGGGGTTGATGCTTCTTTTACGCCTGATGTAAATAAAAAGTATAACGCTACAAAAAGAAGGAAATCGCACTTTTATACCCGTGCACTGCGCAAGGTGCTTACGCCCAATTCAATGATGCGTAAAGTCTTTAACTCGGTTGTGCCTGAGCATTACAACCATAAAGTGGGCGATATGCTGCGCGACCTGAATAAAAAAGACACTACCTACGAAGAAATGGATCCGTCAACAAAAAAGTTCCTGCTCGATTTTTTCAGGCCGCATAACAAGGAACTGGCCGAGATGATTGGCAGAGACCTTTCTGCCTGGGACAAATGAGCCAAAGGCTCTTTATCCATTTATTGCGTGTAGAATATGTTTCGAAAAGCATAACATGACTCAGCCTTAATCTCAATACCAGCCTTTAAAGTTTATTATGAATACAGATATAAAATCAATACTGATACTCGCCTTGCTTTTAATTGGCGCGGTATGGATGTTCAGTATATGGTACAGAGCACCGGAAGGCGTTAGGCATTCGAGAGGCAGATTGCTTTTTTACTGCATAATAATGCTTATACTGGCTATAGTATTTGTATTTAAAATGCTGGGCATTCATGTGCCTATGCTAAATCCTTAATAATCTAACCGACCCAGGAAAAAATAAAGCAGTACCGAATCGTGCAGGTTATTAACCGTACCTATCTGCACTTTTTTAGGATCGTAGGCAATATAATTGCCATCTTTTTGCAGGCTTAGTGAACCCAGCAGATCGCCTTTAACATCATATATAGTATAGTCGCCATACACATGCTTGCAGTAACGGCCAACTTCATCGTATGTAGTGTTCTTTACAAGTGTAATACTGTCATTCAATTCCATTAATTCGCCAAGCTGGGTATTGGCATGGTTAACTATTGGGCGCTGTGCAACAACACCCATATTGAGTAGTAAAAAAACACCGAATACAAAGCCTATGATCTTCATTGCACAATTAATTGTACCCAAGATACACTAAAGCAAGTCAGCAAGTACAATTTATCGGTAAATAGTGCCGAGATTTAGATTAAGGTTGAGATTTAGACTGAGAGAATGGAACGCAGATGCCGCGGATTGTCTATGAATTAAGAAAGGATAAATGTGGCTATGCCACCTCACCAGTAGCATAGGCATACAGCTTGCCATTTTTTGCAACGGCCGACCAGCTGAAGAACTTTTCCTGGCCATTGCGGCAAAGCACACCGCTGTTGAACGATATTACTTCGTCTTCAGTAGCTGCGGAAAGCAAAGGCAAAACTTCATCCTTTAATATTGTACGTACGGGCTCGCCACGCAGTAAGGAAAGTTCGTAACCCAGTAAGAGCTTAAAAACAGGGTTTACTTCATCGAAGGTCAGGGTTTTAATATCTATAACGCACATCAGTTCGGTGCAGTAGTTAACCAGCAGAATAAGGTTTTCCATGCGCTTGCTTTTTTCTTCAAGCGACTTGTTAGCCATGCTGAACGACTTATGCGCCCTCGAAACATCTTGCTTTACCAGGTTCAGATACAATGAAGTGAGCACCGTTACAAACAACACAACAATGAACAGGAGCTGGGTGTGGTATTTATCGGGTACTACATTGCTTACAGGAATATGAAAGTAATTGGTATTATAAAGCAAAACAACCGATACCAAACAAACCACGAACCAAAAACGGCCTTGTTTGCGGCTGGTGTAAAATGCAAACACCGGCAGAATAACCAGTATAAATACCATGGGGCTTAAAATGCCACCGGTAACCAGTATTAAGCCGACAACCTCGGCATAAGTGCTGGTTATTAAAACAAGGTAGGTTATAACGGCATTTTTATGTAGATAAAGCAACAGGATATTTACCAATACAATAGCTACATAACTTAGAATTATAGCAGGAACTTTTTCGGTAATACCAAAACCATAATACATGGCCAAAAGAAAGGAGGGCATAAAGCATATTACCAGAATACTGGTTGCCCTTAGCACTGCAATTTGCTGATCTACCAGATCCTGAAATACGGGTTTTGTCATGCTGAGCTTTGGTGAATGATATTGGGCGAAGATAATAGATAATGTATATCTATTTATCGTAATTATTGATTAGATTTATTGCAAATTCAATAGGCTCAATAATTGAGTACCCAGAGTTTAAATTCTGAACAGTATAAGAAGTTTGACTTGACATTTCATTTTGATAAGGAATATATTCAGAAACTATACCAATCAGAACTATTCCCTTTTGGAAGCCGTCATATTCAATTAATTCAAAGACAGGTCCGCCACTATTCCCAAAATATACTGGGCTATCCAGAACTAATGTTTTTTGCCTATCATACTTACCCGCAATAATTCCTTTTCTTAATAGTGGCCTATCATAATCAAACTGAGGTTTTTTAGCTATTCCTATTGATCTTGGGTAGCCAAATAAATATATATCTGAACCTATGTTAATTTGCTGATATTTCCTAGTAAGCCTTATAGGCCAAGCATTTACAAGTGCTGATTTTTCTTTTAATATATGCGGAAAATAAATAACAGAGCCATGAATAGAGTCAATTATTTTGATATATCCAATTTTTATTATTGCAATATCATGGCTTTTATCATATCTTACTAAACTATCTTTCATTGCTGTAAAATCAATAGTAATGAGAGCTGAGTTGCCCGATACTATATCATGAGGGTAATGTAAAATGGTTAGCATATGCGGTTTAAAATGAGCACCATATCTATCAATATTATATAAACAATGCCTAGCAGTAACCAAATAAACATTTAATGAGTCACTAATAAAAACACCAGATCCAGTTTCACTACTATCTATAGTTAATAGCACAGGTTGACATAGCAAGATTTGAGGTAGTTTAAATTCATCAGAAAATTCAAAAGGGGAATTTGATTTGTTTTGTGCAGTTATATTTAATGAGTAGATACAAAAAGCTAACAACAATATCCTTAATTTCATGGAGATATATTTTCAGCTAATCTACACATTTTCAAAACCTGAAAAATTTCAGCGCCAATTAAAAATAAAAATTCTGAATACGAGATTTAGATAAGGAGATCGAGAATAGGATAGTTTAAACAGACACCTTAACCATTAGAGGTTTAAAGCGCAGGTATTCTAAAGTCCTACTGTTTTGAAGCTGATATAGTATGTATATTCAGGTGTGTTTGTATATTTGCGATATGAGTTCAGCAGATATTAAGGAAACGATAGCTATGGTATGTTTTTATGCTTTTATGGCTATAATGTTTGTAAGTTTAACTCAATCGGGTAAACCATCTAAGTCAAGCCAAACGGATATAAAAAGTCAAATATACACGCATAACAAAAAAACAGTCTGGGATAAAGCACTTATTGTTTCTAAAGTAATAGGAGGCGTAGCTGCTTTAATTTATGCGATTAGTCAGGCTTATAAAGCTTTCCTCTAGTATAAAGAGGCAGTATCTTGACTTCTTTATGACATAACGTACTTAACATAATGTTGATTATAGGACAATTAAATAACACAATACATATTCATAATCAGATACTTTTATGTATCACACTTTTACAACCATTTACAATTTCGTTTTCATCATAAACATAATAAATCATATTTTATTCTAGTGGCATTTGGCTTTTTTTTGCCTAGTAAATTATTCTAGTTTTGTAAAACG
>DATHNG010000078.1:0-20578 GCA_035486275.1 Bacteroidia bacterium | reverse complement strand
GAAGCATACAGCTCGGCATGCTCGGGGCCTATACTCGGGTAATCAAGCCCCGCAGATATACTATGTGTTTCGGTTATCTGCCCATATTTATCCTGCAACACATACGAAAATGTACCGTGCAATATTCCGGGTCTTCCTCCTTCAAAACGCGCAGCATGTTTACCACTCTTTATTCCATTCCCTCCTGCTTCTACTCCAATGATCTTAATTTTTTTCTCCTTCAGAAAATCGTAAAACAAACCAATTGAGTTACTACCTCCACCTACACACGCCACCAGGTAATCAGGTAAGCGCTTAGCCTGAAACAATATTTGCTTTCTTGCTTCTTCTCCGATTATCTTTTGAAAATCGCGCACTATAGTCGGGTATGGATGCGGGCCAAGTACCGAGCCAATTAAATAATGTGATGTGGATATATTCGTAACCCAATCTCTTATAGCTTCATTAATTGCATCCTTCAGGGTTTTGCTGCCGGCTGTTACAGGAACAACTTTTGCACCTAATAATTTCATGCGCTGTACATTGGGTTGCTGACGTTCAATATCAACCGTACCCATATATACCACGCACTCCATACCTAAAGCAGCAGCAACAGTTGCAGTCGCCACACCATGTTGCCCGGCACCTGTTTCTGCAATGAGGCGTTTTTTTCCCATGTGCTTAGCAAGTAAAGCCTGGCCTAAAGCATTATTTATTTTGTGTGCACCGGTATGCGTTAGGTCTTCACGCTTCAAATATATCTTCGCACCGCCTGCTTTCTTTGTCAATTGCTGCGCAAAATATAATGGGGTTGGCCTTCCTACAAAATTGGTCAGCCACTTCGATACTTCTTCTTTAAACTTCTTATCCTTACTTAATTTTAAATACGCTTTTTCAAGCTCCTCTAAAGGCGACATGAGTGTTTCAGGGACATACTGCCCACCAAAATCTCCAAAATAACCCTTGCGTACATTTTTCTTAGTTGCCATACTCTTTATTTACCAAATTCATAAATTCTTCCATTTTCTTCTTACTCTTTTTACCGGGCGATGTCTCTATTCCTCTTGATATATCAATAATATCAGGGCTCAGTTTCTTCAAATACTCTTTTACATTACTAGCATCAATTCCACCCGACAGAACAGTTTTCACCTTTTTAGCTTTTAATTGTTTATACAAAACAAATGCATCAAACTCACCTGATGTATTCAAAGCCTTCTCTGTTGCATTTCCTGAATCCAGTAATATTCGATCAACTACTTTGCTCATTTCCAATACATCACCTTTACTGTTCTTATTCCATGCTTTCCAAATTTCAGCTCCTTTTATCTTTTTGATATCGCTTAGTTTCTCATTTCCATGCAATTGAATTATATCCGCCAGGCCTTTATCTACTAGTAATTTAATGTTCTCCAATGGCATATCAACCGTAACAGCTACAATCTTGTATTTGCCTTTTTTATTCTTTCGGAGCCATTCAGCAGTCTTGTGAAATTCATTTAAGGATATACTTCGCGGGCTTTTAGGGAAATCAATCACGAAACCGAGATAATCCACTCCAAGATCAATAGCATAATCTAATGCTTCTTTAGTACGCATACCGCAAAACTTTATTTGAACTTTTTTGCTCATTGAATACCCTTAATAAGTTCAGCCAGTGCCTTACCCGGATCGGCTGCACGCATAAAGTGTGTACCAATAAGTACTGCATCAGCATTGGCATTTTTCATATATATCAAGTCTTCGCGTGAATGAACACCAGATTCTGCAACTGCAATTTTATCTTCAGGAATATGCTCAGCAATAGAAGAGAAAGTAGAATTACTTACTCCAAAACTTTTCAGGTTGCGGTTATTTACGCCAATGATATGAGCACCTATGTTCAAGGCTTTTTGCAGTTCATCCATTGTATGCACCTCAACTAATGCCTCCATGCCCAATTCGTAACATAGCTTATACAACTCATCTAATCTTGTTTGTTCTAATATTCCTGCAATCAGCAACATTGCATTTGCTCCGGCTGCTTTCGATTCCCACACTTGCTTTTCGTCGAGAATAAAATCTTTCCGTATAACAGGCAGGGAAACAGACTGCTTAATCTGAGTAATCCATTTTATATCACCCTGAAAGAATTGCCTGTCCGTAACCACCGAAATAGCAGATGCCCCATTATTCTGATATGAAAGAGCTATCTCTGCCGATTTAATATCAGCCCTTATAACACCTTCAGATGGAGATGCTTTCTTTACCTCAGCAATAATACCGGGCTTCTTCTCCGTAATAGAAACAGAGAACTTTTTGCCTGTTTCTATTGGCATATCTTTCACTCTATGCTTCCATCCTTGGAATTCGAGTGCAGAAATAGCAGCAATTTCTTCTACCTTCTTTTCGCAAATAGCATCTAATATGGTGCCTGTTTTGCTATACACGGTTGCTTGTTTCAATAAGTTGATTCAATTTTCTATATGCATCACCACTTACAATAGCTTCCTCAGCAATCTCCATTGCCTCATCCAAACTTTGCGCTGCACCAAAGGTCATTAGACCTACTGCTGCATTTATAACAACTGTGCGTGTTTGCACCTCAGTAGCATGGTTTCGCAATATGGCAGATATTATTTGCACACTCTCTTCCACATTCTCAATTTGTATCTCTCCAATATTGCCTTGGTGCAAAGGATATGACAGGTCTATCTTCCTGCCTCTGTTATGCTCGGTAGAAAATTCTGTAACTGAGGGTACAGAGAACAGGCTTATTTCATCCATACCATCATTACTTCGTATAGCCCACAACGTATCAATGCCGGACTTGACAGACGCTTCGCCCATCAGGGAAGTTATCTCTGAATCAAATACGCCTAATGTCTGGTGGCTAACACTGGCCGGATTTACAAGTGGACCAAGAATATTAAAATAAGTTCGCTTAGCATATTGTTTGCGTGCTTCCGCCGCATTTTTTAGTGCAGGGTGAAAACGCTGCGCGAATAAAAAGGTCATACCAACTTCCTCAAAGCAATTAACTGCCTGATCAGCGTCGAGCATAATATTTACCCCAAGTGCTTCCAGCACATCGGCACTACCACACCTACTGCTTGCTGAACGGCTGCCATGCTTTACAACAGGCACATCGCAGGCTGCACAAATAACAGAGGCAAGTGTGGAAATATTGAATGTTCGCAATCCATCTCCGCCTGTACCTACAATATCAAGCGCTTTAGTTTGTATTGGCACTTGCACCATTGATTCCCGTGTAGCAGCAATTATCCCATTCATTTCATCAACCGAAGGATAACGGCCTTCCATTGCAGAGAAAATAGTAACAAGGTCTTCTGTTTTAATAGTGCCATCTAAAATAGCATGCTGCATTTGGTAAGCCTCCTCGTACGAAAGATGCTTATTTTCCTGAATCAGCTTGTTATATTCAGTTGCCATTAAGCTATTTATTTAAAAGAAAGTTCTTCAGCATAGTTGTTCCCTCTTGTGTAGCAAATGACTCCGGGTGAAATTGTATTCCCTCTATTGGATATTGCTTGTGCCTGAGACCCATGATCTCTTTTGTGGCATCGTCCGTCACTGCAGTTACTTCAAGCACTTCAGGTAGGGTTTTACTATCTACCATCAGGGAGTGGTATCGCATAATATGAATTGACTGAGGAATTTTTTTAAAAACCCCTTTATCATCATGTTTGATAGGGCTTGTTTTGCCATGCATAGGCTTATTAGATGGCACAACCTTTCCTCCAAAATAATGTGCGATACCTTGCATACCAAGGCAAACCCCGAGTACAGGCAAATCTTTTTTAGGATTAAGCAACACATCAGCGCAAACTCCAAAGTACGCCTTATCAGCAGGATTACCAGGGCCCGGAGACAGTATTATTTTATCATATTTCTTTACGATCTCATCAAAGGTTATCTTATCATTACGGCAAACATCAAGCACATTCGTAACATCCTGCTGTGCAAGGATATCACCTACCATCTGGAAAAGGTTGTATGTAAATGAGTCGTAATTATCTATAATAAGTACCCGCATAATTATATTATAAATGGTTCAATGGCCTTTTGCATTCCGGCCAGTTTATTCTGTATCTCGTTATATTCTCCTTCCGGAGTTGAATCCCATACCACGCCACCGGCAGCTTGGGTATACCCCTCACCATTACTGATAAACATAGAACGGATTGGTATAGCCATTTTACAATCGCCATTAAACCCAAAATAGCCTATTGCACCACCATATGGCCCGCGAGGATTTCCCTCCAGCCGCTCAATTATTTTCATTGACTCTATCTTGGGCGTACCCGACAGTGTACCTGCAGGGAAAACTGCAGCTAATGCAGAAAACGCGTTTTCTTCCGGTGAAATGATTCCTATTACCTCACTTGATATATGCTGAACGTGGCTATACCGCTTCACTTCCATCAACCTTGATATCTTGACCGTGCCAATGCGTGCAACCTTGCCCAGATCATTTCTGTGCAGGTCAACTAGCATTCTATGTTCTGCTAACTCTTTGGGATCGGTAAGCATGGTTTGTGCAAACTCCATATCTTCTTCAGTCGATTTACCACGTTTAATAGTACCAGCTAACGGATATGTTTCCATAATACCTTCATGCAGATTCAGCAACAGCTCAGGGCTTGCACCAATAATTATCTTCTCTTTAAATTTCAGGTAATACATATGCGGAGAAGGGTTTATCTCCCTCAATCCTTCATACAATGACAAGGTATCGCCTTCCACTTTAAACAACCTTTTAATGCCAACCTGGCACTGGAATGTATTCCCTTTCTTTATCTCCTCTATTATTTCATTTACAGCCTCTTGGTGCCGAGCCTTACTCATACTATCACCCTTAGCTTTTATTCTCAAAGAAGTCTTGGCAGGTTGTTTTTCTTTTATCAGGTCACGAACTATGCCAGACCTATCTTTTGCATGATAGAAATATGAAGTAATACCCGTGGTTTTATCTAACAGCAAACCATCTTCATATAGTCCGAAGAGGAAAAGTGGAAACTGCTCATGTTGTTTAATTGACAAGGCAGGTTCAAACAAGGACATGGCATCATAACTTATATACCCGACCAATCCGCCTGAATAAACCGATGAAGAAGGAACATAATGTTTAGGAATATAATTCCTCAGTTCATAATAGGGATTTTCAGAGTTATGGTCTTTGCCATTCACATGTAATATGTTACCGTTAGCACTGATAACGGTAGCAGGGTCAAAACCAATAACTGAATAACGGGCATCTTTTGCATTCTCACCCAAAGACTCAAGCAAAAAACAAGTATCAAATTTCTTTTCCACTTTCTGAAAAAGGGCAAAGAAATCAAGCCTCCCTAATTCAATAAAACTAGGGCTTTGTATATACGATATGTCAGTTAGAGTCTTAATCATCACTTACAAATTCTGTGCTTTATGGCGTAAGTAATGGTCGATTAACACCAACGCCGACATAGCATCAACAATCGGAACTGCTCTTGGCAGTACACACGGGTCGTGCCTGCCAATGGCTTCCAATATGGTATGTTTTGCCGAACGAGTTACCGTTTTTTGTGCTTTCGAAATAGTTGCAACCGGTTTAAATGCCACACGGAAATAAATGTCATCACCTGTTGTAATACCGCCTAAGGTTCCGCCCGCATCGTTCTTAGCGGTTATTACCTGTTTCTTTTTATCAAGTGTAAATCCATCATTATGCTCACTACCCTTCATGGTTACTCCTTCAAAGCCTGAACCGAATTCAAAACCTTTCACAGCATTAATGCTCAACATTGCTTTACCCAGATCGGCTGGAAGTTTATCAAACACAGGCTCACCAATACCAGGAGGAGGGTTACGTATCAATCCCTTTACCACACCACCAATTGAATCACCTTCTTTCTTTATCTTCTTTATCAGCTTTATCATTTTATCAGCCGTGGCTTTATCAGGGCATCGCACAATGCTCTTTTCAATGGCTTCTTTCGTCACATCTTCCATATCAACAGAGGTGCGAATACCTCCAACCTGCTCTACATAACTCAGGCATTGTGTGCCAAATTTTTCAAGCAAATACTTTTTTGCAATTGCACCAGCCGCAACTCTTGCTAATGTTTCTCTTGCCGATGCCCTGCCACTGCCTCTCCAGTCACGTAGGCCATATTTAAGATCGTATGTATAATCAGCATGTGAAGGGCGGTACGTATCCTTCATCGCTTCATAGTCCGATGGTTTTGCATCTTTATTGAATGTAACGAGCAAGATTGGCGTACCGGTAGTAACACCACCAAATACACCCGACATTATATGAATGGTATCAGATTCGTTTCGCGGAGTAGTTATTTTGCTCTGCCCCGGTTTCCTTCTATCTAATTCAGGTTGAATATCTTTTTCCGATAATTTCAAACCCGGAGGGCATCCGTCAACCACAACACCAACAGCCGCACCGTGCGATTCTCCGAAAGTAGTAATACGAAATAGTTGTCCGAATGAATTTCCAGGCATAGCTTACGATTTTGTAATAGTTGCATAAATAGATTCCATTTGTTTTCGGGTCATCAAGCCCGGTGCCATTTTGCTTCCTTCCATAGATGCATATGTCATATAACTGCCCATGGCAGGGAACATAATGCGCGTTAGTTTGCCCATCTCTCCCATTCCAATCACTATCAGCTTTTCTTTATCCTTTCTTTCCTTCAGTACATCAGCAAGTGTAAAAACATCTTTAGGGCTGTTAACCATTGTTGCAATTTTAATAATGGCAGGCTCTTCTTTCCGCATCCTGTCAAGCATTACAGATAGCTTAATATAATTAGGAGTAGCTTCAAAATCGTGATAGGACAACAATAGTTTCCTTCTTTCTTTTTCATCCAACTCCTTCACTAATGAATTCCCTATTGCAATATCTACATAGCTGAAAGAAGTATGAAAAGCTTTCTTATTAATTGCTTTTTGTTCTTTAGCATCACCTGAAAACAGGCCACCTTCTTTCACATGCCTGCAAGTGAAAATTGAGGAGATAGAAACACTTTTACGAATAGTGTCAATATCATCTTCCTCAAAACCATGAATTGAATCAGCACGCAATTCAACCTTAGCAGAACCTTCTTGCGCATTCTTCAGGTTACAAAGAAATACGGGAAGTGAATTCCCCTCCACTACAGTGCATATTTTAAATGGTGCCCGCATAGCTCGATTTATTTTGTAATGCATTGCGCATAGCTTCTTCCGGAGCTTTTAGTCCTGTATATATTTCAAATTGCAACATTCCCTGGCGGAGAAGCATTTCCAGTCCGTCAATTGCAATCGCATTCTTTTCCCTGGCAGCGTTCAGTACTGATGTGCCATTTAAACTGTAATTAATATCAAACACAACCTGCCCTTTACTAATTACACTTTCATCTATCGGTAATTCCTTGCCATCCTTTCCAATCGGAGTTGTGTTAATAATTATATCCGCTTCAGAAGCAGAATCGTTTCTTTTATTCCATTCTGCAAATTCACAACCAAAATCTTCTGCAAGCTCTTTTGCTCTTTCATTATTACGGCTACATATATTCACCTTGCTTTTCTCAGCCAATAATCCGTATGCAATTGCTCTTGAAGAACCACCAGAGCCAAGTACGACTACTTTCTTATCTACAAGGCTCGTATGTTTTTTCAGGCTTTCAATTGCACCTGAGCAATCGGTATTATATCCTATCAATTTACCTTTAACACTAAACACTGTGTTTACTGCGCCAATTACCCTGGCCATACCATCCAATATATCAAGGTGAGGGATTATTGTTTCTTTATGAGGAATGGTAACTGCCATTGCATGAACACCAGTCCTCGCTTCATTTATAAAATCAGCAAGCTCCTCAGGGGTGACTTTCTGAGCACTAAACGTGTATTCCGTATCAATGCCCAGTGCCTTGTATGCAGCATTATGCATAGCAGGGGACAAAGATTGAGCAACAGGGTCACCAATCACTAAACATATTTTAGCGTTAGTGGCCATAGGTGAAACTATATTTATCTATTATCATTTGTACAATTTCCTCAGGGCTGTGCGCATCGGTATCAATTATTTCGTCAGCAAAACGTCGGTATAAAGGCGAACGCTCGGCATATAACAACATTGCTTTTTCTTCCTGCCTGAATAAAGGCCTTATGTCGGTATGCTTCAGCCTGTCCTTTATTACGTTAAAACTTGTATTCAGAAAAATAACAATAGCATTCGCTTTCAATATCTCCATACTCTCAATATCGCTCACAACTCCACCGCCACACGAAATAATTGAGCTGCCATTCTTAACAGAATCCTTTATTACCTGCTTTTCCAGTTTTCTGAAATACTCTTCTCCCTTGGCATCAAATATCTCATTGACTGATGAAAGCCCTGCCAGTCGCAGTATTTCTGCATCTGTCTCGATCAGTTCCTCATCTAATTCTTTCGCAAGCAAACTAGCCACAGTGCTTTTACCTGCGCCCATAAAACCTATCAGTGCTATGTTTTTCATTCTATCTCTAAATTTACCCCCATATTCTGCAAGGTTGTCCAGAATGTTGGGAAAGATTTTTTAACTACTTCAGGTGATTCAATGGTCATTCCATCTATTCTTACACCAGCAACAGCAAAAGCCATTGCCATACGGTGGTCATCATACGTATTAATGAATGCCCCTTTAGGCTTACCACCTTTAATCTTAATATAGTCATCGCCTGCTTCACATTTAATCCCTATTTTGGTTAATTCAATTTGCAAGGCATCAATTCGTTTACTTTCCTTTAATTGTAATGTGCTTAATCCTGTTATTACGGTTTCACCTTTTGCAAATGCAGCAACCACAGCTAATGTCTGAGCTGTATCAGGCATATCCTGCATATCAATGGTTATGGCATTAAGCTCACCCGTACCAACAACTGCAGTAGTAGAACCCTTTTTACTCATAATGCAACCCATCTGCTGAAGCAGGTCCGCAAAATGAGCATCGCTCTGCACACTATTACCGGGTACATTATTTACAATTACTGCACTTTTCGATATGGCCGCAATAGCCAGTATATACGATGCCGATGAAGCATCGCCTTCAACTTTATATTCAGCCTCGGCATAACATTGCCTGCCTTCTATCTGAAACTTTCCATCGCCTCCGTCTACCTTAATACCAAATTGGTGCATGGCAGATAAGGTCATATCTATATATGGTGCTGATACCGTTTCACCTTCAATTATCATTCTTGTGTCGAGCGGCAATAAAGGAGTGATCATAAGCAATGCCGAAATAAACTGGCTGCTGACAGAACCATTTACTTTTATAACACCTCCTGCTATTTTTCCTCCTTTAATTAACAAAGGTGGCAATCCGAAGTTCTCCAGGTATTCAATTTTAGCGCCTAATCTTTTCAAGGCTTCAACTAAATCCTTAACAGGTCGTTGATGCATACGCTCAGAACCTCTCAATGTTATTTCTCCCGGAATAATGCAACACAGGGCTGTTAAAAAACGCATTACCGTTCCTGCATCTTCCACATCCAACTCACCTTTAAATTCCGGGAATTGTCCTGCACAACCTTTAACAATTGCAGTGTCTTTATTTACATCTATCTCAATCCCTAATTGCTGCAAAAGTTTTATCAGTACTTTACTATCATTTGAATCAGAAATGCCACGCAGTGTACTCACCCCTTCGGCAAGCGCGGCCATTATCAGTGCCCTGTTCGTATAACTCTTTGAACCGGGTACACTTACAATGGCGCTTATCGGCTTATCCAGCGGATGTATACGTGCAATATTTCCTACTTTCTGAATCATGCTAATATATAGTCTATTGCCTTGTTAATTAATTTGTCGGGTTGTTCCTCGTCTATTACTGACTTGCCTATACCATTCAGCAAAACCCATTTAATCTTATTCTGCTCGTTCTTTTTATCGCCAAGCATTTTTGCATATATCCTTGTCTTATATGATTTCTCGATCCGTACAGGCAAACCTGCCTTATGCATTATATTTTCAATTTTCGCAAAGTCATCTTTAGTAATTAATCCGGCTAAGAGCGACAACCTTGCTTCAGCAACCATACCTATAGATATAGCCTCGCCGTGCAATAAAGGATTTGGAGTATCCTGGCTTATCATTTCAATAGCATGGCCAACCGTATGTCCGAAATTCAAAATTTTACGCAGTCCTTTTTCGTTGGAGTCTTTTGTAACCACATTGCATTTTATTTTGCATGAGTGGGAAAGCATCTCGGCAAGGCTTTCTTCATCCATTGCTCCGAAATCAGTTTCAGAAAGAGACGTAAATAGTTTTTTGTCAGATATAAGTGCATGTTTGATTACTTCTGCAAAGCCAGACCTGAATTCCCGTTCTGGTAATGTAGATAACATTAATGTATCGCATATTACAGCAAGCGGATATGAAAAACTACCCACCATATTCTTAAATCCGCCAAAATCAATACCTGTTTTACCGCCAATGGCAGCATCAGTTTGAGCTAATAAGGTTGTCGGCATATTTACAAACGAAATACCACGCATATATACACTTGCAGAAAACCCGCCAATATCACAGACCATTCCGCCACCAACGTTTATCAAAATTGATTTCCTATCGAAACCATGCTCAAGCATCGAGGTCAATATCTTTTCTGCTGTTGAAAGTTCTTTATACTCTTCCCCTGCAGGGATAACTATATAGGTGGCCTTTTTGCCAAACACTCTATGAATCTCTTCACCCCAGTGGTATGCAACATTCTTATCCATCAGCACACCTACTTTGCTGTACTTATCTAATGGAATAATAGAAGTAACCTCAGAAAAAATATCATTACCCACATAAATAGGCACCGATATCTTTTCGCTGGGAATACTAAGCCTTGTATCTTCTTTTAGTTTACTCATACGTTCGATGTTGCTTTTTTCTCTTTCGGTTCAACAATATCACGGAACTTAGAAAGCTCGTTGATCAGTTTTTGTAACTCTGCATGAGTAATATGTTGTTCGGTATCGGTCAATGAAGTGCCTGCTTCAATCAGTATTCCATCATACAAATATTCATCAGCACTACTCATCATCTTCATTGCCTCCAAAGTTCCATCAACGATCTTATCCTTCATTTTAGGGCCAAAAGTGTGCGATGGGTCAAAATACATTTTTTTGCCACTTAGCTTCTTAACCTTTTTAGCTGATTCATGCACAGGCAGGTTACGATACAGGCCGGTTTCAGCCACATCAACTCCACGGTGTATATATATTATATCGTGAATTTGCGGTACGTAAGTACCAATGCCCAACCATGTTTTCTCCATACTATTCAGGCCATCGCTTTCCTTACCAACCCATTTCGGGTTCTTAATTCCAAGCTTCCATGCGTTCTTTTTACTGCACTCATACATTTCCATCAGGTTCCAGCCGATCTGCAATACAGCAGGTGTCCACAATAGCAATTCATGATCGCGTAATACCTGGTCGCACAAAGGCACCTGTATCAATGGTGCTACAATTTCAGTTGCTACCATTAAACCTGTTTTACGAATGAACTCTTCTGACATGGTAATGCTGGGCAACATTTTCATATCCTTTATGCTACCACCTTGGGCATAGCTTCTCAGGTTACACACAAACGCCTCCCGGTCAATGCCCATTGCACCTTCTTTTTCAATGTACGATGTGCGCGATTTAACACCTACAATACGAACGCCCGTAACAGCACGTTGGGTTTCACCAAAACGGTTCTTCACCTGCATATCAGCAAGTGAATAAACCTCTGTTATATTTTTTTCACTTATAGAGCAAGGGCCTGCTATAAGTGCTACCGATGTATTTTTCATTTTCTGTTCCATAATTGTTATAAATGTAATATAAAAAGCCTTGTCCCTGTTAGGAACCCTTGCTGCGTTAGTCGAATAAAGTGTATAGAATAGCAGTAAGAGCTCGTTAGCCTAGCTCCACCACCAATTTAAAACGGTACCGCCAAAGGCAGCCTTGTTACTTGTATAGTATGAACCCGTTTTTGTTATCATGGTGCAAATATAGGAATAATTTGAAATATCTACAGAAAGAGTAGAATTTGATTGTAGGTTAATTCTGATTTTTGTGATTTTTAATCCATTCCATTTTTATTTCTTTATCAAATGAAGATTGATTTATGTCTCTACTTGAACCATCGTTATCTGATAAATATACTAATCTAAGATTCCTTTTTTTAGTTAAAACATAACCCTGTTGGTTCTTGCCATCATCACAATAATTAATAAAAAGGGTGTCATTCCTGATTATATATGAACCTTGTTTTCTAATATACATCTCACCCTTTCTTGTATAAGTGGAATCTGTATTAAATAAAATTACTGACGTGTCGCTTTTTACGATTTCAACCCCGTAACAACCGATCAACATTCCGTTTGTTAAGGATTCAGTTTTTTCTATATTACAAGAGGAAAATATATTCACCAAAAATATTGCGCCTATAGAAATTATTGCAGAAGTAAATATTCTAACCATCATTTTAAGCAACCTTATAAAACGGTCACTTTAGTAGTGCCATCCTTCACAATCTTCGTGTACCAATAAATTGGGAAAGCAATAAGGCCTACAAAAACAAAGAGCAAAATCCAGGTTAGGCGTTCATTACCTACAAGAGTTTTATTGTTCACTGCATGTATAATGTAGAATATCATAAGGCCCATGGTAAGCAATGAAAGGAATACGATCAACATAAACAAAGGAAGAAAGTCCATCATAAATTGATTGGGATTTAATTTAGGCAAACTGCCATCAGCCGGTATAATGTGAAACATCATGTGTATTATGCTTGCAAAGAATGCAATGAATAATAAGATGGGAAGGAATGTCAATATTCCTGTAATTACTTTTCCGGCTTTGCTCATGAGATGAATTATATGAGCTAAATATACGAATTAGCTTTATTCCAAATCAGAAACCACAAAGTGCACGAAGAAACAGCCCGCAAAAAGCACAAAGAAAAGAATTGACACTTTGTGGTCTTTGTGTAAAACCTTAGTGTTCTCTGTGGTTAGCTAAGCTTCGCAAGGTTACTATCCAATGCCATTTGCAAGGTCTCTTTTCTCTTTACCTTGCCATTAGGTGTTTCAATAAATCGTGTTACTGTAAAGTACTGGCGGGGTTTTTCATACTTTTCAATATTTCTTTCTACATCGTATTTTATCTTCTCCATATCTTCATTAGCGGCACCTTCTACAACCATTACCACCTTTTCACCAAACTTTGCGTCTTTTACCGAACCTATAAAGAACCTGTTCTGCTTAACCACTTCCGATAATTTTTTCTCTATTCTCTCAGGGTATAATTTTACTCCGCCGCTATTAATTACATTGTCGTGGCGGCCTAACCATTTGAAATGCCTTTCATCCGCAATTTCAATTATATCATTGGTTTCAATAAGTGTATCACTCAACATGGGTGCATCAACAATCATGCAGCCTTCGCTGTTCTTTGATATTTTAATACCTTGCAGTAATTCAAAAAACTCGCTCCTGTCCTTGCCACTTAACTTACGGAGCGCAATATGGCTGAGGGTTTCAGTCATAGCAAATGTGGCATATACATTATTGGGGCAATTGGCCAATACCTTTTCAAAATCATGCAGCACAGGTGCACCACCAATAATTACATTTTGTATGGAATCAAATATAACTTTGGTTTCTTTCCTGTTCAGCACCTTTTGTACCTGGTAAGGTATCATAGCCACAAAATCGATCTTTTCAGTAACTCGCCTGAGCGGGTTATTGCTTGGCTCAACAACAATAAGGTTGCAGCCACTCACAAAAGCACGCACTACCATCATTTTACCGGCAATAAAATCGGTTGAAAGGCAAAGCAAGGCATTTGTGTTAGCTGTAATATCAAAATAAGCACAGGTCATTTTAGCGCTATCAACCATGTGGGTCTTTTTCACTGTCATAAACTTGGGTGCACCGGTAGAGCCCGATGTTTTCAGGTTTATGGTTTCAGTTGGTGCTAACCATTCCTGTATAAATGAATACAGAGATTTCTCCTCATCTTTTATTTTCTTAGCGCTTAGTTTCTCATTCGTTAATTCTAACAAATCGCCTTTCGCATATACCTTACCGTTCAACTTCAAACTCTCGTATTTCATTTTTTTAGGTATTTATTATTCCTTTCATATTCCATTCACCCCTGTACCACAACCTTGAATTCTGTATCACTAATGGAGAATCAATATTGTTCGTGTACAATTGCCCCGTACCAAGCCCCTGGGGAAGTCCACCTTCTGATGGCGGAGCTGCTGCCAGGAAAGCCCATTGTGCTATTGCATTCAAGCCAATGTTTGATTCCAATGCAGATGTTATCCACCATTTTACTCCATTCTTATCTGCCATATCTATCCATTCGTGGCAAGCATTAAAGCCACCCAACAAAGATGGCTTTAAGATCAGGTAATCGGGGTTTATAGTAGCAATCAAGCTTTCTTTCTCTTCAATTTTCTGAATTCGGATAAGCTCCTCATCTAGTGCAATGGGTATAGGAGTTTTTTTGCAAAGTTCCTGCATGGCTTTCCAGTCACCTTGCTTAATGGGTTGTTCTATAGAATGAATATCAAAGTCTGATAATTGATCCAACTTATCCAGCGCCTCTTCGTTCGTAAATGCACCATTGGCATCTAACCGAAGTTCAAGGTCATCGGCATTATATTCATCACGTATCTGCCCCAATAGTTCAAGTTCTTCATCAAATGCAATACCACCGATCTTTATTTTGATACATCTGAAACCATCTTTCAACTTGGCAGCCAGTTGCTCCTTCATGTATTCAAAACTGCCCATCCATATAAGTCCGTTTATATAGACGCCTTTTTTGCCCAATGTAAAAGGGGAAGGGAATAACTCTCTCGTGCCACCACCTTGTAAATCCATAATAGCCATCTCAATTCCAAAACAAATAGAAGGCCATTCAAGAAGCGTTTTATGTGGGTTAACTACATATTCATTTATGTTTGCGCAAACCTCTTTTAGCTTGGCCTCATACCCGGGCACATGGTCAATACTCAAATCAACAAGTGTGCTGCACTCTCCTATTCCAACACCGGCAATTGAATCGCTTTCCAGTATCAAATAAAAAGTCTCTTTTTGAGTAAGCACTCCCCTTGAGGTACCCGAAGGGCGCTTGAAATTCAGTGTATGTTTTTTATAATGGGCTTTAAGCACAGATAATAGTATTAATGCAAAAACTAAGTACGAGTATAAGGGTAAATATTGCCAATTGCTTCAGGTTTCCATCTAACGCTTTTGATTCCTTACCCATAACTGAAACAAGATGCATGATTAAGAGCGGAACTGCAATTGCCAGATATAGATACTGGAAAGAGAACCTATACTCAACTGAACTATACAAAAAGAGAAGCACCAATGCACCTAATATTAGAAATGCATGATATCGCTTTGCTTTTGCAAGTCCCATCCGTACAACTATTGTTTTCTTACCCGATGCAGCATCATTATCAATATCGCGCATGTTATTTACATTCAACACGCCGGCACTTAAAAAACCCAAGGCAGATGCAGGCAGCAGAATAATTGCTGGCAAAGCATGTGCATATAAATAGAACGTTCCGCCTACTCCCACTAAACCAAAGAATATAAATACGGCTATATCTCCAAAGCCCGCGTACCCATATGGCTTTTTGCCAATGGTGTATTTAATAGCTGCTGCAATACATGCTAACCCAAGCGCAAGGAATACAAAGAACATAGTCATGTTTTGCCCACTGGTTGCTACATACAATAAACCAATACCCGATACCAATGCTAATGTTGCACAAATAGCAATTGCTTTACGCATTGCACCTAACGAGATTGCACCACTTTGTATAGCACGCTCAGGGCCTACCCTGTTTTCATTATCGGTACCTTTTACGGCATCACCATAATCGTTTGCGAGGTTAGATAATACCTGCAAGAAGATTGCAGTGAGTGCTGTAAGGATAAATATATCGAGTTTAAAAATGCGATATTGCAAAGCCAGAATGCTTCCCATACCCACACACGACAATGCCAGTGGCAACGTGCGTAGGCGAAATGCCCCCATCCATGCTTTCATATTGCTCATTATGGAAACTTAGGGTACTTGCTGAAGTCTGGTTTTCTTTTTTCGATAAAGGCATTCTTGCCTTCTTTTGCTTCTTCAGAAAGATAGTAGAGTAGCGTTGCATTGCCTGCTAATTCCTGTATTCCGCTTTGGCCGTCAAGCTCTGCATTGAACGATGCCTTTAGCATTCGTAACGCAAGCGGGCTTTTCTCCAATATTTTATTACACCATTCTACGGTAGTATCTTCCAATTTCTTCAAAGGGACCACTTTATTTACCAATCCCATATCAAGTGCTTCTTTTGCATCATACTGGTCGCATAAGAACCAAATTTCACGAGCCTTTTTTTGTCCAACTATACGTGCTAAATACGATGCACCGAAACCGCCATCGAAGCTACCAACCTTAGGCCCCGTTTGACCGAAGCGTGCATTATCAGCAGCAATGGTAAGATCGCATACAACATGCAACACATGGCCGCCACCAATAGCCCAGCCTGCAACCATAGCAATGACTGGCTTAGGAATTGAACGAATAAGCTTTTGCAAGTCGAGTACATTCAGGCGTGGAACAGTATCTTTTCCAACATATCCGCCATGCCCACGCACACTCTGGTCACCACCGGAACAAAATGCTTTCCCGCCCTCTCCTGTCAGAATAATTGCTCCTATATCGGTCCTTTCACGGCAAATTTCCATTGCGTTGATCATCTCCTGCACGGTAAGCGGGGTAAATGCATTGTGCACTTTAGGGCGGTTAATACTGATCTTGGCAATTCCTTTATGTTCGGTGAAGAGTATCTCTTTATACTTCTTAATGGTTTTCCATTCCCTTGTTTTCATACTTACTTTTTAAGAAATTTATTGTATCCTAATAATACTTCTGCGTTTATTTTATTTGGGGTAAAGACTTCTAAAATGGCTGGCTTTCCTTTTTGCGGTTTGTGGAACTGCACCAGGGCTTTCTTCAACTCCTTCTCATTGCCCGCTGAATAATATGGAATATTGTATGCCTTGGCAAAAGGCTCAGCTTTCATTTCATGTTTAGCTTCAAAGTATTCTTCCAATAATGGAGTATCTCTTGAATCTATTATACGAAATATACCACCGCCGCTATTATTAATAACTATCACCCGCAAATTCTCAGGCAAATGTTTATTCCATAATCCGTTAGAATCATAAAAAAATGCAAGATCACCTGTTATGAGTGTAGTCATTTTACCTGAACCATAGGCAGCACCGGCAGCAGTGCTAACAGAACCATCAATACCACTTACACCACGATTGCTATAAAAATGTGCGCCTGTTTTAATTAAATTGAAAAGACTTGTATAGCGAATGGGTGTGCTATTACCTAATTGAACATCAGAATTAGCAGGCAAATTATTGAAAATAGATTGAAACACCTTAAG
Organism: Bacteroidia bacterium; assembly: GCA_035486275.1. Taxonomy (GTDB): domain Bacteria; phylum Bacteroidota; class Bacteroidia; order JABEUT01; family JABEUT01; genus JABEUT01. The sequence continues at coordinate 3,123 of DATHNG010000078.1, read as the reverse complement.
GTCAGAGAATGGAACTTGTTTGCAATATGCGTCTAGCTTCTTTAATGCATACGTATTTAAAGCGCTTACATCATCTGCATAACCTGAACTCTTTCCTTTGCTTTTTATAAGTAAAGCAAAAACCTCTTTCTCATCTAATGGCAATACATATGTCAACGACTGATAGGTATCGATATGAGAAGATGAGGCAGAAATATGCCAGTGTTCCTTCGGTTTATATTTACGCAGGTACGCTTTAAACTTCTTCGTAGTAACCGGGCCACCCAGTGTAATGAGTATTTCCGGCTTCAATTCATCCTTTTCCGAATCGGTTAATGACTCAAAGTAACCATCGATCGTATTTACAAATTTCTCATCAAAAAGATTCGATGTACATTCCGTCATCACCACAACAGAAGTATCCTCAGCAAGTTTACTTAACAGCGTATTTAATTCTTTATCGGGCTTATGCAGGCCGCAGATGATCATCTTTTTACTTGCCTTTTGCCATGCACTTAAAATTTCTTTTTCTGCTTTATCGCTTAATTTCTTTGTAACTGCTGAAACTTCAATATTCTTGAAACTGCTTTGCATATCATTTGCCTCACCATATAATGGCTCACGCAATGGTATATTTATATGAACAGGGCCTTCATTGCCTTTTTCATTTGCAATGTTAAAAGCCTCCGATACGGCTCTCTCTGTATACCACAATTCATCAGCATGATTGGCATCGGCAGGTAAAGTAAATGACGCCTTTATATAGGAAGCAAAAATGCCTGTTTGTTTTATGGTTTGTCCATCATCCTGATCAATCCACTCTGTTGGCCGGTCAGCGGTAAGGATAAGCAGAGGTATCTTTTGATAATAGGCCTCTACAATTGCGGGTGCGTAATTCAACACGGCTGAACCCGATGTGCATATTAAGGCAACAGGGCTATTGGTTTGCTGTGCTATGCCTAATGCAAAGAAGCCTGCACTACGTTCATCGATAACAGACAAGCACTTTACTTTTTTTTCAGCATCAAACGCTATTACTATAGGTGCATTACGTGAACCCGATGAAATTACCGCATGCCTTAATCCCTTGGCTACAGCTAATTTTGCAAGTACGTTTACTATCGGTTTATTGGTGCTCATACAATTTTCAGGGTTGGGCCTATTACACTCAGCAAGGTTTGCGCTTTCATAATTGTTTCATTCCACTCCTTTTCAGGAATTGAATCGGCGGTAATGCCACCACCCACAAACAGGTTTGCCCTGCCGTTAAATAATTCAGCACAACGCAAGTTCACATACCATTCAGTTTTTCCGTTCATATTGCAAGGTCCAAGGTAACCCGAATAATACTTGCGCTGGTGTTTTTCTGTTTCGCGGATAAAATCGAGCACCTTTTCTTTTGGCAAACCACATACTGCCGGTGTGGGATGCAGCTCATTTAATATCTGGTACATGCCTGTGTTAAGTGTACCACTAAAAACAGTTTTCAGGTGAGCCACATTTCCTGCCACTACTTCTTCAGGGCCCGACATTTCCACATCAATACAATTATGCGCCAATGCACTATATATATAGTCAGTTACCATTTGCTGCTCGATCTTTTCCTTTTCACCCCATGGCACTTCATTATTTGCCGGCTTGGTACCTGCAAGTGAAACAGAACGTACTGTATCGCCTTCCAATGAAACCAATAATTCAGGAGATGCTGTAAGCCAAACTGTTTTACCGGGAATAACCACAAGCGAAACAAATGCTGTAGGATATTTTTTGCAAAGCGCTATAAAATTTACAACAGGATTCTTTTCTGCTACGTTCACTTTCTCAACCCTCGACAGAATAACTTTTTCAATCTTTCCTTTTCTTATATCCTTAACGGCTTTTTCAACCTGCAAACAAAAATCCTCTTTCGTTACCTTTTCATTTGCTGAGTCCTTTCCGCAAACATCATCTATATTGAATTTTACTCCCTTCAGGTCATCTGCTTTACCAGCAAAATGAATATCCTTTCGTATAAAACAAGCAGGAACTTTATCGCTACGAAGAAAAGGGTTGAACATAAAGCCGGGCGCAGGTGCAGGAACATTTACTCCGGGATTTGTCTCAGCCATAAAATGTACCTGGGTATCATCGGGCAGGCGATAGAAAACAAAAGGTAATTCCTGCTTTACACAATCCTGAATAGCTTTCTGAATATTTTCCTTACTTATGTCCGCCATATAATGAATATCGGTCTGCAAATATATAATTGCTACAGATGCCAAGCCCTTCAATTCTATTAATGAAACTGCTCAATTGCATTAGAATAATTTGTTTCGTATCTTCGTTATGTAATTCTAAACCCCTATGAATCACAACAACCTAACAATCAAATACTTATACATAATTTCAATAGTAATGCTATTGTCGTTTAGTAGCTATGCCCAAAAGGAATTAAGCCTTGGCAAAATTGCCACTATGCTTCAAGGGCACTGGGTTTCAGAGGAAGACTCTAACTTTTCTATTTACATTAAACACGATACTATTATAGAGTATAGAAGCGGCGACAGGAAAGTGTTTGAATTTACTCTGGGCAAGGAAAGCTGTGATCCTGATTCAGACACCAAACTTCAACAGAAAAAGACCACCGGCTACTATATTAATGAAAGTAGCGACTACGACGGGGTTGAATACTGCAACGTGGTGGTAGCCATAGCCGATAGCTCAATGGCATGGTTCTCAACCGATGGGATGATGGACCTGGCAAAGAAAAAGTAATATTTTCCCTTATTTGCTGAACGTATTCAGGATTTTCTTAAATTTGCACTCCTTAATTAATAAAAGTCATGAAAAAAGGCATTCATCCAGAAAATTACCGTCTTGTTGTTTTTAAAGACGTTTCTAACGATTACGCATTCCTTTCGCGCTCTACAGCCGAAACTAAAGATACTATAGCATGGGAAGACGGCAAAGAATACCCATTGGTAAAGCTTGAAATTTCAAACACTTCTCACCCATTCTACACCGGTAAGGTTAAGATGGTTGATACAGCAGGTCGTATTGACAAGTTCCGTACCCGTTATAACAAGAAATCGGATACCAAAGAAGCTAAGTAAGTTTTCTTACACAAAAATGAAAACCCCGCTACAAGCGGGTTTTTTTGTTTAT